>DASQDA010000289.1:0-1574 GCA_035634435.1 Polyangiaceae bacterium | reverse complement strand
CTATGGCGAGCTGTACGAGTGTATGCCTTTCGACAACCGGCTCGTGAAGCTCAGCATCGCGGGTGCGGAGCTGCGACGGGTGCTGGAGACCCACCTCAGCCATGACCGTCACGGCATCCTCTCGCTGGGCGGCTTCAGCGCGGCAGCGTCGTGCCACGAAGGTCGGCTTCGCGTGACGCTTACCGACAAGCTCGGCCGCAGCATCGCTGACGGCGAGCAACTGGTGTTGGTGACCAGTGACTACCTGGCTACCGGCGGCGATGGCTTGTTCGCCCCCATCGCGCTCGACCGCGCGCGCGTGCACGCCGTCGATGGCGTGCTCGTGCGGGACGCGCTGGCAGCCGAGCTCAGCAAGCTCGGCCGCATCGACCCCGCGGCACCCCGCTGGTTCGACGCGAAGCGGCCACGCCTGGCCCTTCCGTCGAGGCGCCCCGTGGTGTGCACGCCGCCCTGAGCGCCACGCCCGCAGCCGCCGGGGTCACTCCGCCGGATCGCTGGCGGAAGCCCTTGGCTTGACCCCAAGCGGGACGAGCTGCTCCTGCAGGCGTTGCGCTTCGCTCGGATCGACGAGGTCGCGGTGACACTGGGCCTTGTTGCCTTGCGCGGCGCCGACGCTGCGCGCTGTCTTCGTCGCCAAACGGTGGATTTCGTCGGGCGACAGCACACCGCGCTTTTCGAGGATCTCGCGCTGCTCGGGGTTGAGCGCCTTCGACTTCAACACGCCTTCGCGCTGAAACTCGCGGTCCTTGCCGCTGGTAAATTCCACGATCTCCTTGGAAATGCGTACCGAGCACCAGTCGTGTCCGCACATGGCGCAGAAGTCGGTGTCCACGTCGAGATCTTCGTCGTGAAACGCGCGAGCCGTATCGGAGTCGAAGGCGAGCTCGAACTGCTTCTCCCAGTTCAGCGCGGCGCGAGCCTTGGTCAGCGCGTCGTCCCAGTCCCGGCTGCCGGGGATGCCGAGCGCGACATCGGCGGCGTGGGCGGCGATCTTGTAGGCGACGCAGCCCTGCTTCACATCGTCCTTCTTGGGCAAGCCGACGTGCTCTTTGGGCGTCACGTAGCAGAGCATCGAGGCTCCGTGGTAGGCGGCAGCCGTAGCGCCAATGCAGCTGGTGATGTGCTCGTATCCGGGGAAGACATCGGTGACGAGCGGACCGAGCACGTAGAAGGGGGCGCCGTGGCACACACTGCGCTGGAGCTTCATGTTGTATTCGATTTGATCGAACGACACGTGCCCAGGCCCCTCGACCATGACCTGACAGCCCTTCTTCCAAGCTCGCTCGGTGAGCTCACCCAGCGTCTCCAGCTCGCGCAGCTGGGCGGCATCGGAAGCATCCGCCAGACCGCCCGGTCGCAGCCCGTCACCGAGCGAGAAGGACACGTCGTACTCGCGCATGATGTCGCAGATATCGTCGAACAGCGTGTACATCGGGTTCTGCTTGCCGTGCACGATCATCCATTTGGCGAGCAGGGAGCCACCCCGGCTCACGATACCGATCAGGCGCTCTTTGACGACCGGCAGATGCTCGGGCAGCACGCCCGCGTGGATGGTGAAGTAATCGACGCCCTGC
>DASQDA010000288.1:0-11150 GCA_035634435.1 Polyangiaceae bacterium | reverse complement strand
GAAGCGGCAGATCTCGATCCCCGACATGCCGGGCAGCTGCCAATCCAGGATCAGCAGCTCCGGGCGGCTATGGGTCGAGAGCCGTTCCAGCATGGAGGGGCCATCGGCGAAGACCTCCACGCGATAGAGGTCCGCTAGCGCGCGCTTGGCCATTTCGGCTTCCAGGGCGCTGTCTTCGACCAGCCAAGCGACTCGATGGGGCTCGTGCATGCTTTGCTTGGGGCGGGTCCCATCCGTTACCACGTTGGCGCGCGCGGGCCGAGTCGTCTTGCGTGGCATTATTCCCCGCCGCTCCGGCGAGTGCGCGTGTGCGCGAGAACATTGCCTGCGATTTTCGCCAGCCCGCGGCATTGCGCGCTCGAGAGGCGCCCCGCGCGCTCCGGTTCGACAGTATGCGCTATAAGGCGGCAAGCGTTGCATGCGTGAAGCGACGAGCCGACGCGGCAAGCCTTACTTTCAGCCGCGGCCGCGCTGCGGCTTTGATCAGGGAGCCAGGAGTGCCGGAAATACTGGTAGTCGATGACAGCAAGGTGATGCGTGACATGGTCGCAGCGTGTCTGCGGGGTGTTCCTGGCGCCCTCTTCACGCAGGCCGCCAGTGGTCTGGAAGCTATCGAGCGGCTTTCGCTGGCCACCTTCGACCTGGTGATTCTCGACCTCAACATGCCCGACATCGGCGGCATCGAGGTGCTCGAGTTCGTGCGCGCACAAGACAAGCTGCAGGCGTTGCCCATCATCGTGGTGACCAGCCGTGGCGACGAACAGTCGCGCTCGCGAGCGCTCGGTGCGGGCGCCACCCGCTTCCTGACCAAGCCCTTTACCCCCGCCAGCATTCTCGCGGAGGCGCTCTCCCTCCTTGAAAGCCGGCGGAGCACCGGGTGAGCGAGCCCCAGCCGCTCGCCGAGTTCGTCGCCGCGTACGTCAACGAGGTGGACGAGCACCTATCCAGCGCCAACAAGCACCTGCTGGTGATCGACGCCGCGCTACGCAAAGGTGAGACCAACTTGCGCTCCGTGCGAGAGACGTTTCGCGCACTGCATACGGTCAAAGGCCTGTCGGCGATGGTGGGCGTCGAGCCCGTCGTGACCCTGGCGCACCGCATGGAGGCGCTGCTGCGTACGGCGGATCAATCGGCGTCCAAGCTCCCGATGCAGGCGGTCGACGCGCTGCTGCAAGGCGTACGCATGATCGAAGGCCGCGTGCGCGCCTTCGGCGCGGGCGAGCCGGTCAGTGAGCCTTCGCCCGAGCTCCTGGCGCTGCTCGATGGCCTGGATGCCGAACACGGGACGGTGGTCCCATCCTCTCAGCTCGCGCTCGACCTTCCGCCCGCCATGCTCGCCAAGTTGTTGCCACTCGAGATTCAACAATTCGAGCAGGGGCTCTGCGCCGGGCAACGCGCGCTGCGCGTGGACTTCACGCCGTCGGCGCACAAGTCGGCAAACGGCACCAACATCAACTCCGTGCGCGAGCGCGTGTCACGGCTCGGAGAGATCGTGAAGGTCGTTCCGCTTTCCGCGGCAGTCGGGCCCGCGGCGCCCTCAGGGCTGACCTTTGCCATCCTGCTGCTGACGACTGCCGACGACGCCAGCGTCGCCCAGGCGGCCGATACCGACGTGGGCCAAGTGCAGCTGCTGTGCGAGCCGCGGCAGCCGGTGCCCAGCCTCGCGCCGCCCACCACCAGCGAGTCTTCCCTGGCCGAAGAGCGCATGGAGGGCACCGAGCCGCGCCAGCGCAGCTTCGTGCGCGTGGACGTCACCCGGCTCGATGAAGCGGTCGAGCGCCTGTCGGCGCTGATCGTCACGCGCTACCGCCTGAGCCGTGAGGTCTCTGCGCTCACGGAGGCGGGCGTGGACACGCGCAACCTCGTGCAGATAATGAACGAGAATGCGCGCCAGCTGCGGGACCTGCGCGGGTCCATCCTGCGGGTGCGCATGGTGCCAGTGAGCGAGCTGCTCGAGCGCGTGCCGCTGCTGGTGCGCGGCTTACGGCGGGCGGCGCAGCGGCTGGTGCGCGTGGAGATGGATGCGGGAGGAGCCGAGCTCGACAAATCGGTGGCCGAGCACCTGTTTCCGGCGCTCGTGCACCTGGTGCGCAACGCCGTCGACCACGCCATCGAAACGCCGGATGAACGCGCACGCCGCGGGAAGCCAGAGGAGGGACTCTTGCGAATCCGCTGCTCGGCCCGCTCCAACATGCGGCTGGAGCTATCGATCAGTGACGATGGTCGGGGTATCGACCCGGAGGCCGTTGCGCGCAAGGCCGGCGTGGCGACGCCACAGAGCCCGGCGGCGCTACTCGACCTGCTGTGCCGGCCGGGGCTCTCGACCCGCGAAGTCGCCACGTTGACCAGCGGCCGCGGGATGGGCATGGAGATCGTCAAGCGCATCTGCGTCGACCAGCTAGGCGGCGACCTCTCGCTGCGAACCGAGCTGGGCCTCGGGAGCACCTTCACGCTGCAGGTCCCGATCAGCATTTCGATCGTGAACACCTTCGCCTTTCAGTGCGCAGACCAGCGGTTCGTCGTGCCCGTCGCGATGGTCGAAGAGATCCTGGAGGTGGACTGGCGCAAGGTCACGCAAACACCGGACCCTCGCAACGCGGTCGTCCGCGCGGGAATGCTCGAGCGCCGCGGCGAGGTGGTGCCCTTGTTCTCGCTGGCAGAGCTCTTTCGGCTGCCAGGGCCCGCGGCAGCCTCCGCCAAGGCACTCCTCGTGCGCCGCAGCGGTGAAGCGCTGGCGTTCGGCGTGGACCGCATGCTCGGTCAACAGGAGGTCGTGGTGCGGCCGCTAGAGGACCAGCTGGTGATGGCTCCTGGCATAGCCGGCGCGACGGACCTGGGGGATGGTCGCCCAACCCTGGTGCTCGACCTGGTGGCTTTGAGCGCCAGCCTTTCGTCCCGCGAACGGAGCCTTCACATTGCCTGAGCTATACGTGCTTTTGAAGGTCGCAGACGGCGAGTACGCCGTGCCGGCGCAGGACGTGCTCCAGCTCGAGTCCTACAGTGGCAGCACGCCCGTTCCCGGCTCTCCGCCGCACGTCGAGGGGGTCGTGCAAGTGCGCGGTCGCGTGCTTCCCGTACTGTCGCTGCGCAGCCTCTTCGGGCAGGCCCCGGAGCCGCCCAGCTTCGACACCAGGATCGTCGTGGTTCGGCTCGGCGCTCGCGTCGTGGCCCTGCTCGTCGACAGCAGCCGGCACGTTCTGGCCATCGACCCCGCGAAGATACAAGTCGCGCCAGGGGTCATCAGTGAGCAGTCGAACGGCTTTATCCGCGCGGTGGCTCAGCTCGAGCAGCGCTTGATCTTGCTGCTCGATATCCCCAAGATTCTCGGACAAGAAAGTACCCATGACCAACCACTCGCCCTCAACGGTGACGATGCCTCTCGAATCCGCGCGCTCCCGGGCTGAAGCTGCGACGGTTTGCCTTCGAGAGTCCGTCGCTCTGGTCAAGGCGCTGGACGAGACGGCAGCCCGTCTGGGGGGCGCTTTCGGCGATCGCGCTCTGCTGACGCGGCAGGTGCGCGGCTCGCTCGAGGCGGTCGCGGCGACGCTCGAGCAGGCCAGCGCGACGGCGCAGGCCCCGATGGGCGACCAGCACGGCGCGAGCGATCCCATCAAGTCGCTGCAGTCCAGCATCGATTCGAGCACGAGAGGCCTGCACGAGGTTGCCGCGGCGGTGGCGACGGTCAGCCGCGATACCGAAGCGCTCAGCGTTTCCACGGAAGCCGTGGCCAGCACCGTAGAAGAAACTGCTCGCTCCGTGAAGAGCGTCGCCGCCAACGCCGAAGATCTGGCGGCATCGAGCGAGGAGCTACTCGCGAGCACCGAAGAGACGTCGGTCTCCGTCAGCGGTATGTCCAGCCGCGGTGCGTCGATGGCCTCGGCCATCACCGAGATTGGCGCCACCATCGAGCAGATGTCCAAGGGCATCGGACAGCTCGCCGCTGACACGGAGGTGGTCGGTCAACGCATGTCGGCGGTTGCCAGTGGCATGACCAGCGTGACGGAGAGCGTGCGCAGCGTGACGCAGACTACCCGCGCGACCGCCAAGTCCGTGGAAGAGAGCGCCACGACCACCGAGGAGATGGCGCGCTCGATCAGCAATGTGGCCGAGCACGCCAAGGGGCTGGAGGCCGCCGCAGTGCAGAACGCCAGCACGCTGAACCAGGTGGCGGCTTCGGTCGAGCAGGTGGCAGCCACTGCCGAGCGCAACGCTGCTGTCGTCGAGGCGAATGCTTCCGCGGTCGAGCAGCTTTCTCGCACCGCGCAATCGGTGTCGCGCAACGCGGAGGAGATTGCCCGCCTTGCGGACACGAGCGCCGGTGCGTCGGCCCAGCTCGCGGGCATTTCGCTGCGCATCGCCAAGACGAGTGAAGAGGCGCGCGCGGTGGGTGAGCGTGTGACCTCTGCGGCCCGCAGCGGCGGCGCGACCGTCGCCAAGTCGATCGCGGGTTATGGCAGGATACGCGCAGCAATGACCGAGTCGTCGGGCGTGATGAAGGACATGGGAAAACGCGCCGAGCAGATCGGCGATATCGTTCAGACGATCAATCTGATTGCGGATCGGACCAACCTGTTATCGCTGAACGCCAGCATCGAGGCTGCTCGCGCCGGCGAGCACGGTCGCGGATTTGCCGTGGTCGCCGAAGAAATTCGCATCCTGGCCGATCGTGCTGCGGCCGCCAGCTCGGACATTGCGAAGATCGTGCGCGAGCTGCAGGCCACCGCGCGCGAGGCGTTGACCGCCACCTCCGATGGCGTGCGGGTTGCCGACGAAGGCGCTAGCCTGGCCACGGACGCCGAGCAGGCGCTGAGCTCGATCCTGCAAGGCGTTCAAGAGCTGGGTCACTCGGTTCGCGAGGTTTCCACGGGCGCTGCCGAGCAGGTGCAGGCCGTGCAGTCACTCACCCAGGCCACTTCGAACGTCAGGGAGCAAGGCCGCCTGATCAGCGCCTCGACCGCGGAGCAAGCTCAAGCGACACAGTCGCTGGCGCGAGGCGGCAGCGAGATGCGGGTGATGGCGCGGCAGACCACTCAGGCCACTGCAGAGCAGGCGCGCGCGCTCCGCGAGTTGGTCCGCTCCAACGGACAGCTCACTTCGAGTGTGGAGCACGTGTCGCGAGCGGTGACGGAGCAGGTCGGAGCGGCGGGTGACCTGGCCAAGCTGACCTTTCAGATGCGCAGCCAGACGCACGAAGCCGTGGCGGCCATGGAGGCGCAGAGCCAATCGCTGGAATCCGTCGCCGCGCTGGCCCAGGAAGTGAGAAGCGCCACCCAGCGTGCGGTCGTCGGCCTGACCGAGCAGGCCCAAGGCGCAGCGGAAATCACCCGCGCCATGGACGCGGTGCGGCGCGAGTCGGCGCAAACCTCGCGCGCCCTGGCCGAGCAGGCACAGGCGTCCAAGCAGATCGAGGTCGCCTCGCGGCAGGTAGCCACCCTGGCAGCCCAAGTGACCCGCGCGACAGCGGAGCAGAGCAAGGCGGCCGCCGAGCTGTCGAAACAAGCCGATGAAGCTCGCCGGCTGACGAAGCGATCGGTGCGCACGCTGAGCGAGCAGGCCGACGCGGTGACGACGCTGGCGGAGAACGCGGTCCGTCAATCCGCCATCTTGTCGGGCATCGCTACCTTCAACGCCGAGCGCACGAACGCGTCCTCGAGCATTGCCGCCTTGATCGACGAGGCGCGCGGGCGCGCCCGCGACGCGGCCGCGGCGGTGCTGCGGCAGCAGACCGAAGACTCCGACCTCGTGAGCGCGACCGAACAGGCTGCGTTGCGGTTGAGCCGCATGCGCGACCTGAACGGCGAGCAGGAGCAACATCTCGCCGGAATTGTCGGTGTGCTCGCGGATGCGCGACGCTCGCTGTCCGTGACCGATGCACCCGGCGGACACCCATGAGCACGATACCCCTACCACTCGGTGTCTCGCCCAGAGACAAGGCTCGCCTCGACGAGGTCGAGCAGGCGCGAAACTCCGGGGCACCAGGCCTCGTCGCTCTGATCGAGCTGCTCTCGACGCCGAGCTGGGCGGTGCGCCGAGCCGTCGTGAACGCCCTCTCGTCGGCAGGCGACGCGGCGACGGACGTCATGTGCGAAGCGCTGCACGCCAAGCGTGAGGACGAGGGGCGCATCGCTGGTCTCGTCGACGCCCTGGCGACCTCCAAGTCAGCGGTCGAGCCCGCGGTGATCGCGCTGCTCGAGTCGAATGACGCGGCGGTCGTGTGTGACGCGGCGCAGATCTTGGGGCGTCGTCGTGTCGCCTCGGCGGTGCCTGCGCTGATCCAGCTGACGGCTCACTCCGACGATAACGTCGCTCTCTCGGCCATCGAGGCCCTTGGCCGGGTTGGCGGTGAACGAGCCGTGGATTGTCTGCTGGCGCTCAGCGCGACCGGCAACTTCTTTCGAGTGTTCCCGGCCATCGACGTGCTCGGACGTTGCCAGGACGATCGCGCCGTGCCGGTGCTCGTCGCCTTGCTGCGTGAGCCCTTCAACGGTCCCGAGGCGGCGCGCGCGCTGGCTCGTCTGGGGCACCCGGCGGCCGCTCTTCCACTCGTCGAGCTGCTGGCGAGCGGCAGCGGAGCGCTCGCCCGCGTCGCGGCCGTGAGCCTCTCGGACATTCAGGCGCGTTGTCTGCGGCGCTTCGGCTCCGCCCGTGGTGTCGAGCTGGCCGTTGGCCAGCATCCCCGCAGGGTCGCCATACAGACGCGCGTGCTCGAGGGGATACGCGCGAGTGACCCGCGCGAGCAGGTGGCTTTCGCGCGAATCTCGCGCTGGCTTTTCCACGACGACGTGGTCCTGGAGTGGATCGCCCTGCTCGATGCCGCGCCGGACGTCGCCGAGAACGCCGCAGAGGCTTTGCGGCAGCATGCCTCGGACGACCCGCGCCTGGTCGAGGCGCTCCGCCAGGCCAGCAGTGCTCGCCGCCGCTTGCTCTTGCCGCTGCTGAAGCCCGCCGCCTGGGTGGCGCCCTACGCGCTGGAGTGCCTGAGCGACGCCGACGGTCACGTTCAGGTCCTCGCGTGCGACCTGCTGGCGCGCATTGGCGATCCGAGCGTGGTTCCAACCCTCTTCGCGCGCCTGAAGGAGCCGGACCTCGGAATCTCACAGGCCATCACTGGCGCCATTCAGTCGCTGGGCAGCGCCGAAACGGAGCCGTTGGCGTTGCGGGCCGCAAGCTCGGAAGATCCGGTGGAGCGACGCGCTGCCCTGCGCATCCTCTGCTACTTCGCCAATCCGAGCGCCCTCGACCTCGTGATCGAGTGCGCGCGCGGGGCTGACGACCGGCTGCGCGACATTGCCATTGCTGGCCTGCCCCTCTTCGAGGATGCCCGCATTCCCGAGCTGTTGCTGGAGCTCAGCCACGCGCCGCTGCCGCGCACGCGTGCCGCCGCGGTTCGCGCCATGGGACATGCTGCCGAAGATCCACGGCTGCTCGGCCGCGCGCTCGAGGCCCTCGCCGATGGCGACCCTTGGGTGCGCTACTTCGCGTGTCAGGCGCTGGGGAGATGGGGTCACCCAGCCGCGACTGACGCTGTCATGCAGGCATTGCAGGATCCAGCCGGTCAGGTTCGGGTGGGGGCTGTCGACGCTCTGGCCAAGCTGTCCAATGATCCAGCGCGTGAGGCGTTGTCACAGGCCGCGCGCTCCAGCGACCTGGAGGTGCGGCGCTCCGCGCTGGTCGCTCTTGGAAGCGCGCCGCACGCGAGCTTCCTGCCCGTGCTGATCGAGGCGCTCGACAGCGATGACGCCGCGACGCGGCTCGTCGCGATCTCCAGCCTCGCCCGCTACACGGGTGCGGAGCCGATGGCCGCCATCTGCCGTACGGCTCTCGGCGACCCCGACGAAAGCGTACGCGACTCTGCCATCGAGCTGCTCGCTGGCCAATCATTGGCACCTGGCGTCGAGGCTCTGTTGAGTCTGCTGTGGAGGGATCCAGACAGCGAACGCGTTATCGGCGCTCTGGGGCGGCGCATCGACGGGCGCGTGTCCGCATTGAGGGCTGCGCTGGAAGCGGCCGATCCGCGCACCGCGAGCGCCATCGTGGCCGCGCTCTCGCGCATCGACACGGCTGAGTCGCACGCTGCTCTGCTAGCTGCTTTGCAGCTGCCCAACGCGGCGGCGCGCCGCGCAGCAGCGGAGGCGTTGACGGCCACGCGGTCCCCCGACGCCCTCGATGCGTTGGTGCAGGCGGCAAGCCACGATCCCGAGCCAGAAGTGCGGCGCATTTGCGCCCTGGCTCTACCATGACCTCGACCCTTCCACTCTCCGCGTCGGTATTCGTGATCCTCAGCGGGCTCATCGAAGAGCGCCTGGGCCTCTACTTCGGCCCGGACGACCGGGAAATGCTCGCCGCGAAGATCACGCCGCGTGCTCTCGAGCACGGCTTCGATTCGCTGCTCGATTACTATTATTTCTTGCGCTACGACTCGGCTTCGAGCGGGGAGCTCGCCGAGCTCGGCGAGGTGCTGGTCGTCAACGAGACGTACTTCTTCCGGGAGGCGGACCAGCTGCGCACGCTGGTCGACGTGCTGGTGCGCGAGGTCATCGAAGTGCAGGGCTCCGCGCGCATCTGGTGTGCCGCGTGCTCGACGGGGGAAGAGCCCACCACCATCGCGGGGCTTCTCTACGAGCGGGGTCTGCTCCACAAGGTGCAGCTCGTTGCGAGCGACCTGAGCGAGCGCGCGCTCGCTCGTGCGCGCAGCGGGGTGCACGGAAAGCGCTCGCGCCGCACGCTGGTCGAGCTGCCCGGCTGGCTGAGCGTCGATGGTGACACCACGCGGGTGCATACACACGTGCTGTCCGCAATCGACTGGCGTCGCATCAACTTGCTGGATGGCCCGGCAATTGCCGCGCTAGGTCAGTTCGAGCTCATCGTGTGTAGGAACGTGCTCATCTATTTTCGCGAGGCAATGGCGATGCGCGTTTTGAGGAACATCGATGTAACGCTGCGACCAGGCGGACATCTACTGGTGGGCGCCTCCGAGTCGCTCCTGCGCTTCGGCACCTCGCTCGAGTGTCAAGAACGTCGAGGCGTCTTTACCTATCGCAAGGCGGTCTGATGGAGCGCATTCGTGTGCTGGTGGTGGACGACTCGGCGTTCGCGCGCAAGGTGATGCGCGAGGTTCTGGGCCGCAGTCCGCAGCTCGAGGTCGTCGGCACCGCTCGCGACGGGCTCGAGGCTCTCGAGAAGATCGAGCAGCTCAAGCCGGACGTCGTCACATTGGACCTGATCATGCCGAACCTCGACGGGCTCGGGGTACTCGCCGAGCTGCCGTCGGGCAGCGGCCCGCGCGTGGTGATCGTCAGCATGGCAGGCGAGGAGAGCGAGCTTGCGATCCGAGCGCTCCAAGCTGGCGCCTTGGATGTCGTTCACAAACCCACGGCTCTCGCGTCGGGCCGGCTGTACGAGCTCTCGGACGAGCTCATCGCCAAGATCTTGACCGCTGCCGCAGCGCGGCCCCTGACCCGTGTGCCCGCGGCGGAGCCGCTGCTCGCGGCGAGCGTCGCCCTCCGGCAGCCGCTGCAGACAGAGCGCACGCTGCTGGTCGTGGGCGCTTCGACCGGGGGACCTCAGGCCATCACGCGCCTTCTCAAGGCGTTTCCGGCCACGTTTCCTGTTCCGATCGCCATCGTGGTGCACATCCCCGTGGGCTTCACCGCCTCCCTTGCACAAAGGCTCGATGCCGAATGCGCCTTGCACGTCGTGGAGGCTCGCGCGGAGCTCCAGCTCCGTCCAGGGCTCGTCGTCATCGCTCAAGCGGGTATCCACCTGAAGCTGCGACGAGACGGACAACACCTGCGCTGTGATCTGGATCTCGCGCCGCTCTCCACCCTTCATCGCCCTGCTGTCGACGTGTTGTTTCAAAGCGCTGCCCTGGCCTGCGGGGCGGGCGTCATGGCAGTCGTGCTCACGGGTATGGGCGACGACGGCTTGGTCGGTGCGCGCGCGGTGCACGAAGCTGGTGGAATTCTGCTCACCGAGCACGAGTCATCGTGCGTTGTGTACGGCATGCCCCGGGTGGTGTGGGAAGCGGGGCTTTCGACCGGGCGCGCCCCCATCGACCAGATGAGCGCCAGCGTGGTTTCCCATCTATAGGTTTGGCGCTCCGGCAGCGCCGGGCGTTTTGCTTGCGCAGCCGCTCACGAATGCCTATCGTTCGATGTGCAGCGGCTCTGCTGGCTCAACGGAGCGCCGGCTCGACCCGCTCGCGACCCGCCCAGTGTTCTACCTGTTCCTGCTCGCTGTTGCTGCCATCGGGTTTGCGATTTACCTGTTGTTTTTCCTCAACAACGTGCCGGGGGCCATGGAGGAGCGGCTCGGTGTGCACGAAGCTCTGCCGGCGGACGTGGGACAGTGGAGCGTCGACAGTGAGTCCGAGCAAGGCCGGCTGGCCGCCGCTGAAGGGCTGCGCCGCGAAGTCCGCACTTTCTTTGAGGAAAGTAAGGGCCGCCTGCTGCGCCAGGTGCGCTACCGCAACGCAGAGACCAACGCCATTGTCCGCGTCGAGCCCGACGAGGTGATGCGGCGGCGCCGAGTCAAACCAGCCGGCTGAGCCGTCGCGCCGCCTCAGGGCAAAGGGCTGCTGCGGCTGGCCTGGGACGTGGACTGTGCTTACCTTGCCCGAGCCATGGGTTGGCAGCCGACTCCGTCGATACCGCGCCTGCAGGCGGGATTGCGAGCGCTGGTTTCAGCCCTGCTGCTGTTGCTCACCGCGGCGCAGGCGCTGCCTTCGCTGCACTTCGTGCTTGTCGCGCATGAGGTGTGCCCCGAGCACGGGGAGATCCTGCACGCCGACGACGGCGCTGCCTCCCACGCCCCAGATTCCAGGTGGCGCGGTCCCGTTGCAGCGGCGGGAAGTGAGCTCGAGCACGAGCACGAGCACTGCTCCGTTGCACTGCGGCCCAGCTCCCCCGAGCTGAGCTGTGCGGCCCTGGTGTGCGTTGCGTCAGCGTCACTACCCATCGCGCACCTGCTCGGTCCTGCCGCGCGTGAGCGTGGTCGCTCCTCCCTAGCGTTGCTCGCGTACGCACCGAAGCTCGCGCCGCCCGTCTGAGCCACCACACCGTCGCCGCGCAGGCGTGCGGACGCGCGCGTGTGGTGTCCCAAGGGTCCAGCTTCATCGTTTCGTCCAGCTTCGGCTGGGACGCGCCAGCAGG
>DASQDA010000287.1:0-2997 GCA_035634435.1 Polyangiaceae bacterium | reverse complement strand
GCTGCCGCGCCCACCGCGCCAGACAAACGACCACAGCTTCGAGCTGCGTCTCGTCGACGAGGTCGGCTTGGGGGTCAGCGGTGTTGACGTCGAGTTCCTCGCAGACGGCCCTCGAACCGTGACCACGAACGCCGCGGGCGTGGCGCTCCTCAGCGGCGTGCAGACGAGCAGCGCTTCGGCTTCCTTGCTCGACGCGGCCGCCCTCGGCCAGCTGCTCGACAAGCGCTGGGAGAAGCCGCGCCCGGGCAGGCCGCCCCGGGAAGCCAACCTGCGCGAGGTGGTGTTTCTCGGTGGCACGCTCGGGCCTTTTCCGCTCAAGGCGGCGGTGCCGAACACGGTCGTGCTCAAACCACCGCTGGGCAAGCTGGCGGTAGAGCTGTTCGACAAGTACGGCCGAGCACGCCACGCCGGCCGCGCGTTCGTGATTCGAGGGCCGCAGTCGTTCCAGGGCAGAACCAACGACCAGGGGCGTTTGCTGGTAGAGAATGTGTTCCCCGGTGATTACTCGCTGACGCTCACCCTCCAGCACTTCAACGGCGAGGCCGATCTGGTGGTCGAGTCGGTGGAGAGCCCGCTCGTGGTGCTCGACCCCGGCGCGAGCGCGCCGCAGGTGCGGCTGATCGGCGCCGTGCCGCGCTCGGTGCTGGCGCGTCTGCAGCTGTTCTTCAACACCAACAAGACCTTCCTGCTTCCCACCGCGCTGCCGAGCGTGGTCGCGCTGCGCAGGATCTATGCGGACAACGCCCCGTGCAAGCTACTCGTCGTGGGCCACGCCGATACCCGAGGAGGCGCCGCCTTCAATGACACGCTCTCCCTCGAGCGCGCCGAAGCCACGCTCGCCTACTTGAAAGACGACCACGACGCCTGGCTCGGCTTCTACCCACACCCGGACAAGAAGAAGCGCTGGGGCAAGGTCGAAGACCGTTTGATGATCCTGGCGATGCCCGACTTCGTCAGCAAGCCCAGGGGCGAAGACGCCGTGAGATGGTACCAGCGTACCCGCGGTCTGATCGTTGACGGCGACGCAGGCACCCAGACGCGCACCGCGCTCATCAAGGAATACATGTCGCTCGATGGGGCCTCCCTCAGCGACAGCGTCAGCCCCATCGAAGCCATCGCCCACGGCTGCGGCGAGCACTTCCCGCTGGACGAGAGCGCCGAAAAGCTGGACAGCGCGCCGCCCGACCAGAAGCGCGACCCCATCGATCGCCGCGTAGAGCTCTTCTTCTTCGACCCGGAGTTCGGCATCACGCCGCCGCCGCCAGGGAAAAGCTCGCGCGCGGGCAGCGTGGAGTATCCCAAGTGGCGCGAGCGCGTGGTGGAGGAAGTGGAGCTCGCGGCAGGAGAGCTCCCGGGCCCCAAGGTGCTCTTCATCGAGCTTGCCGACGTACACTTTCGCACCAACAGCGCCGTGGTGTTGCCGGAAGGTGAACGTCCCAGCCAGGACCCTGGCCAGCACGAGAGCCTCAGCAGCATCAACGCCTTCGCCCTGCTGCTCCGGCTCAACGAAGAGCGGCCCGGTAAGAAGCTGTTCGTGGCCGGCCACACCGATGCGAGCGGCACCGAGAGCTTCAACCAACCGCTGAGCCAGGAGCGAGCCGAGTGCGCGCTCGCGCTGCTCACGGGTGATCGCGCGCGCTTTCAGGGTCTGTGCCAGGCGCGGCACACAGTCGCCGACTACAAGCAGATCCTCGCCTGGGTTGCCCGGGCTTTCGCTGAAGTTGCGTTCGACTGCGACCCGGGCACCATCGACGACACTGCGGCGACTGCCGTTGGGCCCGTGAAGCGCTTTCAGGCAGCCTACAACGAGCGTCGTGAGGCGATGGGCATCAGCCAGCCCGCACTCGTCGTGGACGGCAGCGTGGGCAAGCAAACCTGGGGCGCTTTCTTCGACTGCTACGAGGTTGCGCTCCGGCAGGAGCTCGGGGAAGAGCCGGCCGGGGTCGCGGCGTTGCGCGAGGCACTGGTGTTCGTGGACGACCAACGCAAAGCGCTCGGCTTCAGCGAGCACTTCCCCATCGAGGAGCTCGGGGTCGAGCATTTCCGCAGTCAAGCCAACCGCCGTGTCGAGCTCCTGACGTTCGACCCGGGGGAGGAGCCGGATCTCGTGCACGCACAGGACGACCCCGAGACGAGCGAGCTCTTCCTGCCCGGCCACTACCAACGCCAGCCGCTACCGATCCGCCCTGGCGGCGCCAAACCGCACATGGCTCTGTCCCTGCTCTTGTTTCGACCGGACGGTGCGCGATCGGGGGTGGCGTACGAGCTCTTCAACGAAGACGGAAGCTTCCGGCAACGCCTTTCCGAGCCACAGGCGTCTTCGGAGCTCGACGAAACGCTGCAGCTCGACTTCACGGATGTCCCCATGAGCTCGCTGCTGACTTTGCGACAAGTCTCCGGCGCGGGGACGCTCGACTTCATGGTTAAAACCCCGCCGGCGAGCACGCTCACGAGCGCTCCAATCAGCGTCTTCATCAAGGAGCTGCAGCCGCTCGCCGAGCTGACCTTGTCGTTCCTGACTTACGATCTCGAGGGAGCGCTTTCCTAATGGGACCGCGCAGCGCAACCCTGCAGGTGAGCCGGCCGCTCTTGTTTCGGCCGTTCACCTCGGTGACGACGGCAGCTCAGGACACGAAGACACCGACGTTCGAGTTCGCGGTTCCCCGTCAGGAGGACGACGAAAGGTTCGTCCTGCTGTCGGAGATGAAGTGGCCAACGACGCGCTTCGTCTACGTGTTCGTGCCGGAGGCGCGTCTCCTCGATCCGACGACGCTCGAAGGACTGGTCCTGAGGGCGGCTGTGGGGGTAGCAACAGCGGACAATCTGTTGCTCATGGCCGTGCGGGTCGAGCCAAGCGGCGAAGAAGCTCTGTGCTTTGGCAAGAACTACAAGGCGGCGCTCACGGCAGGCTCCCCGGTGCCGTTTCAGCCGAGTAAACTGCTCGAGTACGTCGGGCTCGAGCCCGACGCCCTGCGGGAGTTTGCCGACGACTTGTAC
>DASQDA010000286.1:0-4948 GCA_035634435.1 Polyangiaceae bacterium | reverse complement strand
GAGGCGGCCTTCGTGTCTCTCGCGCACAGCGAGTCCGACGTGGCGCTCACCGTGGACGCTGCGCGCGCCGCTCTCGCAGCTGGCTAGGGGCGCCACGCGTCGCGGGCGCGGCGCAAGCGATCGCCAGCTCAGAACGGGATTTCTGCGCCGTCTTTCCAGAACTTGCCCGTCTCTGCGAAGGGCAACGTCACGAGGGCAAGCGCCCCGCGAGCCGACTCGATCGGTAGTCCAGGCGCCTGCTCGCCCCCGAGATCGGTCTTGACCCATCCTGGGTCGAAGGCGTTGACCGCCACCTGGCCGCTCAGCTCCGTCGCCAGCAGCAGCGTGAAGCCGTTGAGCGCCCACTTGCTGAGCCGATAACTGGCGATGCCCGAGCTGCGCATGCTGGCCATGTTTGCGGCCCCGGAGCTCACGTTCACGATGCGGGGCTCGCGACCGGCACGAAGCATCGGAAGCAGCGCCAGGCAGCTGCGGTACGGCGCGAGCAAGTTCACGCTCAAGGCGTGCTCGAGCACGGATTCTTTGCCGTCCTCGAACCCCCGTGCGACGCCGTCCTGCTGCACGCCGGCGTTGTTGAACAAGACGTCCAGGGCACCCCAGCGCCGCCGTACCGCTTCGTGCAGCAGCGCTGGCGCCGAGGAGTGGCCAAGGTCCGCAGCCACGACGCTCAGCCGCGCCCCGCTCGGATCGAGCGCGCGGCGCGCAGCTTCGAGGCGCGTGGCGTCGCGGGCCGTGCCGATGATCTCGGCGCCTTGGCTGAGGAACAGCCGCGCCGTCTCCAGGCCAATTCCGCGCGAAACCCCGGTAATGAGGATACGTCGACCTGCAAGCGAGCTCATGTTGCCGGGTATACCCGAAAGCGTGCTCGCAGCCGGTCCTTTAGTGCAGCATCTCGGTGATCCACCGCATTGGCCAGAATGCTATGGTGCGCCCCCCTTGGCCGCCGGGCGGTCCCCAGCACACACGATCGAGTGAAACGATGACAACCAAGTCCATGGACAAGATCATGGCGCTCGCGAAGCGCCGTGGGTTCATCTACCAGGCATCCGAGATCTACGGTGGGCTGAACGGCTTCTGGGACTACGGCCCGCTCGGCGCTCAGCTGAAGAAGAACTTGCGCGAGGCGTGGTGGCAAGACGTCGTGCTCAACCCTTGTGGTGGCGCGCCGGGCCCCAACGGTGATCCGGTACGCGTCGTGCCGCTCGACAGCTGCATCATCCAGCATCCGAAGGTGTGGGAAGCGAGCGGTCACGTGGCTGGTTTCAGCGATCCGATGGTGGACTGTCGCGAGACCAAGGCGCGTTACCGCTTCGACCATCTCATGGTGTACCTGCCGGCCAGCGGCGACTCGGCAGGCAAGCCGGTGTTTTGCTTCATGCCGGACACGCCCAGCCAGCAGAAGCAGCAGAAGAAGGCCGAAAAGGCTTTCGGCGAAGTGGTCATCGCACCGTTGAGCTCGGTGCCGCGCGATATGTGGCCGCGCGTGCTGTCGCCCGACGCGGAAAAGGTCGGCACGCTGACGGAGCCGCGCGCCTTCAACCTGATGTTCAAGACGTACATCGGAGCGACGGCCACCGAGGAGGACGTGGCTTACCTGCGTCCCGAGACCGCCCAGGGCATCTTCGTGCAATTTCGCAACGTGGTGGACACCACCCGCGTGCGGGTGCCCTTCGGCATCGCCCAGACGGGCAAAGCTTTCCGCAACGAGGTCACACCGCGGAACTTCACCTTCCGCAGCCGCGAGTTCGAGCAGATGGAGATGGAATTCTTCTGCCACGCCTCCGAAGCGCGGGCCTGGTACGCGTTCTGGCGCGACACACGCCTGGCCTGGTGGAAGAGCCTCGGGCTGGCCGGCGAGAACCTGCAACTGCGCGAGCACGCTGCGGACGAGCTGGCGCACTACGCGAAGAACGGCGCAGGAACGAGCGACATCGAGTACCGCTTCCCGTTTACCTCGCCCGGCTTCGGTGAGCTGGAGGGCATCGCCCATCGCTCGTCGTTCGACCTCGCTCAACACCAGAAGCACGCCAAAACCAACCTCGAGTACTTCGACTCCGAACGGGGTGAGCTGTTGCCGAACGGCTCTCGGAAAGGCGAAAAGTACCTGCCCGACGTGATCGAGCCCGCTGCTGGTCTCGACCGCGGTGTGCTGGCGCTGCTCTGCGAGGCCTATACCGAGGATGCTTCGCGGCCCAGCCCCGAGCTCTTGCGGCTACATCCCCGGCTGGCGCCCATCAAGGCGGCCGTGTTCCCGCTGGTGAACAAGGACGGCATGCCGGAGGTCAGCGAAAAGCTGCATGGCGACTTGGTGCGTCGCTTTTACCGCCACGGCTTCGTGGAGCACGACGTCAAGCAGTCCATCGGCAAGCGCTACGCACGCATGGATGAGGCAGGCTGTCCCTATTGCTTCACGGTGGACGGCGATACCGCAAGCTCCCAGACCGTGACCGTGCGGGACCGTGACAGCGGCGCCCAGGAGCGGCTCGCGCTCGACCGCGTCGGAGCCTGGCTCTTCGAGCGTTTGGGCCTGGGCTGACGCGCGTTGCCACGCTGCTCACGGGCGCCAGCGGCCTGAATTTCGAGCTAGATGCGCTATGCTGGCGGGGTGAGGATCGACTGCCCAACCTGCCACAGGGTGCTACCGGACGTGCCCGCCGACTTTGCGCCGCGGCCCTTCTGCTCGGTGCGTTGCAAGCTCGCGGATCTGCACAACTGGTTCAGCGAGGAATATCGCGTTTCCGAGCCTATCCCGCTGGAGACGGAGGACGAGCAGCGGAAGCTGAACTGAGGAGCTTGGCGCGGTAGGCGGCGCTGGCGAAGCCAGAAAAGCGGCGTATCCTTTGCGGGTGACCCGCACTGCCGACAGCGTGCTCCGAGCCATCACCGATGACGGAGCGTTTCGCGTGATCACCGCGGCGACGACTCAGACGGTGCGGGGAGCTCTGCGCGCGCAGGACGCACAAGGCGCCACGGCCCGCACGTTTGCGGATCTGATCACTGGCTCCATCCTTTTCCGCGAGACGATGGCTCCCGATTTGCGCGTGCAGGGCGTGCTGAAGGGGGCTCGTGGCAGCGGCAGCCTCGTCGCCGACTCTCACCCCTCGGGTAAGACGCGCGGGCTCGTGCAAATCAAGCCGCCGGCGAGCGAGGTGGCGCTGGGCAGCGGCGCGGTGATTCAGATCATGCGGACGCTGCCAGGAGGGCGTATCAACCAGGGCATCGTCGAAGTGCCCAGTGCGGGAGGTGTCTCGCAGGCGTTCATGGCCTACATGCAGACCTCCGAGCAGGTCGTGTCCATGTTGGCCCTCGGCACGGTCATGGATGGAGACGAGGTGGTGACCGCCGGCGGCTACATGGTGCAGCTGCTGCCCGAGGTCGGCCGCGGACCGCTCATGATCATGACCGAGCGGCTCCGCGACTACCAGACCATCGAGACTCAGCTTCGGGACGCCGCTTTCTCGCCCGATTGGCTGCTCGAGCAGCTGCTGCACGGCATGCCCTTCACGCGCTTGCAGGAAAACAGCGTCGAGTACGCTTGCTGGTGTGACGAGCTGCGGGTGATGTCTGCGCTGGCCACGCTCAGCCGGCCCGACATCGAGCACTTGCTGTCGACCGACGATGTCCTCGAGATTTCGTGTGAATACTGTAAACGCGAGTACCGCATCGCACCCGCCCGCCTGCGCGGGCTGCTCGATCAGAGTTGAGCTCCAGCGTGAGTAAGGGCTGGCTCGTCTGCGCTGCATGGCTCGCTGGCTGTACCGGCGCAGCAGCCCCGTTGTCACCCGCCGAACCGAGCTCGACGAACGCTGCGCAGCCTGCGGGCGCCGCAGCGCACACCGAGCTGACGCTCAGTGTGTTGACCTTGAACGACCTGCACGGGCGCCTCGGCGCTTTGCCGGCGTTCGCCGGCTACGTTGCCGCCTTACGCGAGAAACGTGCGCGTGACGGCGCCGTCCTGCTGCTGGATGCCGGAGATGCGTTCCAGGGCACGCTGAGCTCGAACCGCAGCGAGGGCGGGCACGTCATTCGCGCCTACAACGCCCTTGGGATTGCGGCGGCCGCGGTGGGCAACCACGAGTTCGACTATGGCCCCGTCGATGGGGCCACGAGCGGCACGGATGCAGAGCCGCAGGGGGCGCTTCGTGCGCGGCTGCGTGAGGCTAAATTCCCATTCCTTGCTGCCAACTTGCTCGACAAGGCGACGGGTAAGCTGCCCGCCTGGGAGAACCTGCACGCCTCCACCCTGGTGCGGGTTGCCGGAGCTCGCATCGGCCTGGTGGGAGTGCTGACGCCGGAGACCCCACGCATCGTGATGCGGGACTACTTCGCCGGCCTGGACGTGACCGCGCTTGCTCCTGCCGTCGAACGCGAAGCGGCCGCTTTACGCCGCGCCGGGGCAGACGCCGTGCTGGTCGTCGCGCATGCGGGCGCTGAGTGCCAGCGTTTCGATGCGCCGCACGACCTCTCCAGCTGCGACGACGCGTCGGCGGAGGCGTTCGACCTGGCGCGCGCTCTCCCGCGTGGGCTCGTCGATGGCATCGTCGCTGGCCACACACACGCGGGCGTCGCTCACGTCGTCAATGGCGTCGCCATCGTGGAAGCCTTCGCTCGCGGGAAAGCCTTCGGTCGGCTCGACCTTCGCTTTCGAGGCGCACCGCCTCGCCTGATCGAAATACGGCCTTTTCCGCCCGAGCCGCTCTGCGAGGATCGCGCCGAGCTCGCTCCCTGCCCAACGCACGCTTACGAGGGGTTGCCGGTGAGGGCGTCCGCGGAGCTGCAGGCCGTTATCGAACCAGCGCTCGAGCTCGCACGCGACGCCTTCCAGCGTCAGCTCGGGGTCCAGGTGACAGCGGAGCTGAGGGGCACGCACGACACCGAGTGTCCACTTGGTAACCTGTTCGCCGATGCCATGCTCGCGCACGTCCCCGATGCGCAGGTTGCCATCAGC
>DASQDA010000285.1:0-3468 GCA_035634435.1 Polyangiaceae bacterium | reverse complement strand
CATGTCGAAAATGAAGCGCGGTGAACAGGCGGCCGGCCTACGGCAGCAGACGCGCGGACGGGGATCGGCGCGGCGTCCTCAAGAGACAGGGAGAATCAGCTAAGCCTTTGATTCTGCTTATCAATTTACCGCGACAAGGTCTGCGCGTGTTTGACAACATACATATGGGAATCTATTGTAACGGCTCGCTACTGAAGCTTCGCCGAGCCCGATGTCGCGCAAGAAGATTTCCACAACGGTCTACATAACGCCCGAACAGAGCGAGCGGCTGCATCTGCTGCACGCCCGCACGAAAGTGCCGGTCGCCGTGTACATCCGTGAAGGGATCGATCTGGTGTTAGCCCGTTACGAACATGCGTTGCCCGGGCAGATGACGCTCGGGGACGCGAGCGCCAAGGCAGCGAAGAAATAGTCGCGCTCCGCACCGGCTTGCGTGGCCATCGCGGCGCTCAGTGAGCTTTGCGATCGCCGCATCGTGCTACACCCCGCCCCCCGGCCACGACCTCCTGCCGGTAACTGGCCGAGATGCCTACCGATCCGGAATACATCCGCAACTTTTCGATTATCGCTCACGTCGACCACGGCAAGAGCACGCTGGCCGACCGCATCCTGGACGTGACCGGCGCGATCACCGAGCGCGAGCGTGTCCATCAATTCCTCGACAAGCTGGAGCTCGAACGCGAACGTGGCATCACGATCAAAGCTCAGTCCGTGCGCTTGCGCTATCAAGCCAAGAACGGTCACGAGTACCAGCTGCAGCTGATCGACACGCCCGGGCACGTCGACTTCAGCTACGAGGTCTCGAGCAGCCTGCGTGCGTGCGAAGGCGCCCTGCTGGTCGTCGACGCCACACAGGGCGTGCAAGCGCAAACGGTGGCGAACGCGTACCTCGCGGTCGAAAATCAACTCGAAGTGATCCCCGTGCTCAACAAGGTGGATCTGCCCTCCGCGGACGTCGATCACACGGCCGAGCAGATCGAAGAGGTGATCGGGCTCGACTGCAGCGGCGCTCTGTTCGCGAGCGGCAAGACCGGCGTTGGCGTACCGGAGATCCTCGAAGCCGTCGTTCAGCGCATTCCTCCGCCCAAGGGCAAGGCGGACGCTCCCTTGCGAGCCCTGCTCTTCGACAGCTGGTACGACAGCTATCGCGGGGCCGTCGTCATGGTGCGAATCATGGACGGCACGGTCAAGAAGGGCGACCGCATCAAGTTCATGGCCACCGGGCGCACCTACGATGTGACCGAGATTGGCTGCTTCGCCCCCCACCCTGCCGCCCTCAATAGCCTCGGACCCGGCGAGGTCGGCTTCATCGCCGCGAACATCAAGAGCACGCAGGACACCAAGATCGGTGACACGATCACGCTGCTCTACCATGGGGCGCTCGAGCCGCTGCCCGGCTTTCGCGAGATCAAGCCGATGGTGTTTGCCGGCATCTTTCCGACGGACTCCGCTGCCTACGAAGATCTGCGTGACGCGCTGAGCAAGCTGCACCTGAACGATGCTTCCTTTCAGTTCGAGCCCGATACGTCGGACGCGCTCGGCTTCGGCTTCCGCTGCGGCTTCCTCGGACTGCTGCACATGGAGATCGTGCAGGAGCGGCTCGAGCGCGAGTACAACCTCGACCTGATCACGACCGCGCCCAGCGTGGTTTATCTCGCCTACACGCGGGCGGGCGACCTGGTGCGCGTCGATAACCCCTCCAAGATGCCGAGCGTCGGCGACATCGAGCGCATCGAAGAGCCGATTCTCAAGCTCACGATCCACGTTCCCGCGGAGTACGTCGGGCCGGTGGTGGCCCTGTGCGAAGAGCGGCGGGGCACGCAACTCGGTATCCAGTACGCCACCAAGGATCACGTGGTGGTCACCTACGAAATCCCCCTGGCCGAGGTGATCATGGACTTCCATGACCGCCTGAAGAGCGTGTCGCGCGGCTATGCCAGCATGGACTACGAAGTGGTCGGGTATCGCGCCGACAGCTTGGTCAAGCTCGATATGCTGCTCAACGGTGACGCGCTCGATGCGCTGAGCATCATCGTGCATCGCGACTCCGCGTATGCGCGCGGACGAGCGCTCGCGACGAAGCTCAAAGAGCTGGTACCGCGGCAGCAATACGAGGTGGCGATTCAAGCCGCGATCGGCGCCAAGATCATCAGCCGCGAGACCGTACGAGCGATGCGTAAGGACGTCACGGCCAAGTGTTACGGCGGCGACATCAGCCGCAAGAGGAAGCTCCTCGAGAAGCAGAAGGAGGGCAAGAAGCGCATGAAGTCCGTGGGCAACGTCGAGCTGCCGCAGGAGGCGTTTCTAGCGGTGCTTAAGCTCGAAAGCTGAATTCATGGTATGGCAAGCGGCATGATTGCGGCTACTTCCGAGCAACCGACGCCCTCGCCCCAGGCCGCGCGTCCACAAGGCGGTGCGCTTCGCGGCGATGCAGCACGCCGGGCGCGCTGGCTGACCACGTTGAACGAAGACGTTCCCGAGTGGGGCGTCGTTACACATGTCGAGAGCATTGCATTCGGACCCACGTTGCGCCTCGAGCGCTTCCGTCTGCGCAACGGTCTGGAAGTCTTGGTTTGTGAGGAGCACTCGGCACCGGTGCTCGCGTACCATACCTGGTATCGCGTCGGTTCGCGCCATGAGCGCGTCGGCAAGACCGGGCTGGCTCACCTGTTCGAGCACTTGATGTTCAACGAAGTCGAGGGCAGGAAGTCGGGCGAGTTCGACCGCCTGCTCGAGGAGGCAGGCGCCGAGAGCAATGCCTCCACCTGGCTCGATTGGACGCAGTACAACGTATCCGTCCCCAAGGACCAGCTGAAGCTTCTGGTGCAGCTCGAGTCCGAACGCATGTCGAAGCTCGTGCTGCGTGATCCGCAGGTCACCAGCGAGAAGGAAGTGGTCGCCAACGAGCGGCGGTACCGCGTGGACGACGACGTCGAGGGCTCGGTGAGCGAGCTGCTCTGGGCGCTCGCCTTCAAGAACCACGCCTATCGCTGGCCAACTATCGGTTGGATGCCGGACATCGAAGGGTTCACCACCGATGACTGTGCCGAGTTCTATCGCACGTTTTACGCGCCCAACAACGCGACGTTGATCGTCGTGGGTGACGTCAAAGAATCGGAGCTCCTGACGCGTGTCGCCAAGGCCTACGGCCAAATCCCGCCCAGCGTGTTGCCGCTGGAGGATGTGCGCCCCGAACCGGCACAGCTGGAGGAGCGCCGGCAGGAAGTGCAAAAGCCGACCACCACGGACAAGCTGCTCGTCGGCTATCACAGCCCGGGTCTCGGCGATTGGGACCACCCGGTGCTCTCGTTGTTGGTGGAAATCCTGTTCGGCGGGCGCGCCAGTCGGGTGCATCGCCGACTCGTGCGCGAGCTCGAGATCGCGAGCGAGGTGCGCGCCTTTCTTGGGCCCTTCAAGGACCCAGGGCTACTCGAGATCTTTGCATCGTGTCGCGAGGGCCATCGAGCC
>DASQDA010000284.1:0-14842 GCA_035634435.1 Polyangiaceae bacterium | reverse complement strand
TGCGGCTCGAGCACACGGCAGCGCCCGGCGGCGATCGCCGAGCTGGAAGCTGACGATCTCGGTGGCAGCGCCCAGGCAGCCAGCGCTCGGCCCGTGCGGGTCGGCAGCAGGGCGATGCTCTCGGGTGTCCCAGCCCCGACGATCCGACCCCCCGCGACGCCGGCCTCGGGACCCAGGTCGAGCACGTAGTCAGCGCGAGCGATCACGTCCAGATCGTGCTCCACGACGATCACGCTGCCGCCGCCATCGACGATCAGATCGAGCGCCTGGATGAGCTTCTGTACCTCGTCGGCGTGCAGCCCTGCGCTCGGCTCGTCCAGCACGAGCAGCGCTCCCCGCTGTTCTTCGGCGAGCGCGCGCGACAGCTTGATGCGCTGAGCCTCCCCTCCAGACAGCGTCGTGAGCGGTTGTCCAAGACGCAGATAGCCAAGACCCAGCAACTGCACGGGTCCCAGCGCGCGAGTCACGGCCGCTTCGGAGCGGAACGTCACCAGAGCCACGTCTACCGTCATCTCGAGCACGTCCGCGATGCTGATGCCGTCGCGCTCGATCGCAAGAATCTCCTCCTTGAAGCGCTTGCCCTTGCAGGCAGGGCAAAGCAGGCGCACATCCGCCAGGAATTGCATCTCGACGGTCTCGAATCCCTCGCCCGCACACGCCTCGCAGCGTCCGCCTTCCACGTTGAACGAGAAGTCCCCCGGCGTCAGGTTGCGTGCCATGGCCGCTGGTTGCTTGGCGTACAGGATGCGGATGCAGTCCCACGCTTTGGTGTACGTGGCCGCGTTGCCGCGCGAGGTGCGACCGAGCGGCGCCTGGTCCACCAACGTCACACTACGAATCGACTCTGCGCCCTCGATGCGATCGTGGACCCCAGGTAGCTCGACGTCGGCGCTGCTCGAGGCCCGCGCAAGCGCCCGATACACGATGTCCACGGCGAGCGTGCTCTTGCCCGAGCCGCTCGGACCGGTGACCGCAGTCAAGACGCCCAGCGGAATCTTGGCGTCCAGGTTGGCAAGGTTATTGGCGCTGGCGCCGAACACGTGCAGCCAAGAAACGGCCGCTCGAGCGGGCCTGCTACGTGCGGGCAGCCGCCGCAGAGCACGGCCGGTCGCAGTAGCGTCCGTGTCGAAGGCGCTGGGCAGATCGTCGCCCACGATGTGGCCGCCTTGGGCGCCTGCACCGGGCCCGAGCTCGATCACGCGGTCGGCCGCGGCAATTACCCGCGCGTCGTGCTCGACGACCAGCACCGTGTTGTTACGGGCAGCCAGCTCCCGGAGCAGCTGTGTGAGGGGTTCGATGTCGCTCGGGTGCAGGCCGACGGTGGGTTCGTCGAGCACGAACAGCGCGTTGTTGAGCGAGGTTCCAAGCGCGGCCGTCAGGGTCACGCGTTGGGCCTCGCCGCCTGAGAGCGTGCGCGCTTGCCGATCGAGCGTCAGATACGCAAGCCCCACACGTTCGAGGTAGGCCAGCCGAGCCTCGAGCTCACGCCGGGCGAGCTCACCCTGACCGCTGCGGGTTTGCAGCGCGGCCGCCTTGGCCCGGGCAGTCCCAACCTCCAGCGCGTGCCACTCGGCGATGTTGCTGTCGCCGACCCGGTAGGCGAGGGCCGTGGGGTTGAGCCGCTGACCCGAGCAGTCGGCGCAGGGATCGTAAGAGCGATAGCGCGACAAGAGGACGCGGACGTGCATCTTGTAGGTGCGCGTCTCGAGCCAGCGAAACCAGCCCCGGACCCCGGGAAACAGGTCGCTCTCCCAGGGCCCGTCCCCCTCGACGATCCACTTCCGCTGCTCGTCGGTCAGCGCGCCCCAGGGTCGATCCATGGGGATCTGGTGCCGCCGGCAAAACTTGCCGAGCTCCGTGCGCTCCCACTGCGTCGAGCGACCGCGCCAGGGTCGGATCGCGCCCTTTGCCAGGCTCTGCTTCGCGTCGGGGAACACCTTGGACCAATCGACGCCCACGGTACGTCCGAAGCCTCGACAGCCAGCGCAGGCGCCAATCGGAGACTCATAGGAAAAGAGCCCCGCGCGGGCCTCGGGCAGCGAGCGTGCACACACCGGACAGCCCAGCCCGCGTCGCAGCAAGAGCGGCTCGCGGTCGGCGGCGCGCACGACAGCAAGACCTGCGCCTTGCGACCACGCGCTGTCGACGCTCTGAGCAACCCTGGGAGCTTCACTCGCCTGCACACGGTCCACGACCACGGACAGGTCCTGACCCTGCAGGGCGTCCGATGGCTTCACCTCGTCGAGGTCCCGCACCGCGCCGTTCAGCCACAACCTTCGAAAGCCGTCGCGTGACAGCGAGTCGCGCACGACCAGATACGCTTCCACGTCGGGCGCATGCAACGGATAGGTGATCAGCGCCCGGCCACCCAGCTCTTGCCCGACCCGCTGCGCGGCGCGCCTCGAATCGAGCTCGACCGCTGCCTGATCGTGCTCGGGGCAGATGGGCACGGCCTCGCGGAGAAACAGCGCTGCCAGATAGGGCTCCAGGTCAGCCATGGTGGCCAACGTCGAGCGCGAGCTCTTGATGGGCGCTCGCCGATCCACCGCAATGGCCGCTGGCACCGGCTCCAGGCTCTTCATCGGTGGTCGCTCCAGCCGCTCCAGAAACTGCCGCGCGTACGGGCTGAAGCTCTCGACGAAGCGCCGCTGGCCCTCCGCGTACAGGGTGTCCATCGCGAGGCTGCTCTTGCCCGAGCCGGACACCCCCGTGATGGCGACCACCTCCCCGGGACGGAGCGTCAGCGAGACTTCTTTCAGGTTGTGCGTGGAGGCGGAGTCGAGAACGGTCGGCAGCATGTCGTTGAGGAGCGCGTCGGCAGGGGATGGCGAGCAGCTAGTGCTGAAGCCGAGCGCCCAAGGCGGCAAGGGGCGCTCGACAAATTGCGGCGCTTCGCGCGCATAGTTCTGGCGCGGACCCGTGAAGATGGCCAGGCAAGACCAGCGGTAGTAGAGAGTGGACCCCCCATGGCCCGCGCAAAAGGCGCAGCAATCGCTGGCGACCGCCTCGTATCCAAGAACCGACGCGCCTCGTTCGACTACGAGATCACGGACACCTTGGAGGCCGGCGTTGCGCTGATCGGCAGCGAGGTGCGCTCGCTACGCCAGGGCTCCGCCGATCTCAGCGAGGCCTGGGTGGATATCGATCAACGTGGCGAGGCGTGGATCAAGAGCATGCGCATCCCTCCGTTGCAGCACGCTGCTTTCGGGCATCTCGACACCCGAGCACGCAAGCTTCTACTCCACCGTGAGCAGATCGAACGCTTACGGGGGCTGACGGAACGCGACGGCATGACGCTGATCGCGACCAAGTGCTACTTCAAGAACAACCGCTGCAAGCTAGAGGTGGCGGTCGCGCGCGGCAAGAAGAAGCACGACAAGCGCCAGAGCATCAAGGTCAAGGAAGCAGACCGAGAAGCTCGCATTGCCATGCGACGCGGGCATCATCGATGACGCGTGAGCTCACGTTGCGCCGCGGAGGCAGCGTCAAGCTCGTGGCTTGCAGCGCCGATCGCGTGACGCTGGAGACGAGCTTTGCATCGCCCCCGGGCTCCACGGTCGAGCTCTTGCTGCTGGATGCGCCGCTCAGCGTGAAAGTGAAACGTTGCCAACGCACGATGCTGCCCGACCGCACCGTATTTTTGATCGAGGGCCGCTGGGTGACGTTGTCACGCGAGCAGCGCGAGGCGCTGCTCGCGGAGTGAGCTCATTCGGGCGTCAGGACGACCCCCACGTCCGCTCCAGCCCAAAAGCCTTCGAAGCGGTGTGAGCCGGCACGCCACTCGCTGATGATGGGCCGCAGAAGCCACGCGGCGTCCAGCCCCACGCTGAGTCGAACGGTGCGAGACAGCCGCGGCTCGATGCGCCAGGCCGTTCCGGCACGGGCGGACCAGGTGGTGTGCTGACCGGGGATGGCATCCACCGCGTCCACGCGGCCGAGGTGCACGATGGCCGCCGCGGCGAACAGGCCCACGTCGAGATCGAGCCGGGGCGTCAGCGCAAAGCGCCGCGCCGGGCCAAGCCGGGTCTCCAGCCAGCTCACCGGCGCCGAACCGGTGTTTCGAAATCCGGAGAGCCAGGCCACGCCCAGATCGAGGCGGTTCGTGCCGCCCAGGTGCACCTGGGCAGAAAGGGCGGAGCCGAACAAGGTCGCATCGCTGGCTGCTACGCCGAGCAGCGCCGCCCGCACCGCCAGCGGCCCACTCAGCGTGCGCTGCGCCTCCGCGCGGGCGGCCAGGCGCTCACGGGTGAGGCGCCGGGCGTGCTCACGTTCTCTCGCGAGCCGCTTCTGGCGAAGCCCGCGGGCGAGCTCGGCGGCAGCGAGCGCCACCCGCCGAGCCACCAGCTGACTTCCACCGTGCTCACTGGAGACGATGCGTGCAGCGTGAAACTCGCCACGCTCCCAGAGCTCGATGCGGAGCAACCCGAGTGGCGCCCCGAGGATGCGGTAAAAAAGCGCCGGGCCCGCGGCGCTGCTCTGAGCGGGAACCGAGACGTCCGCGACCTCGAGCAGCACCAAACGGCGCGCCGTGCGCGTATCGAGCCAACGCTCGGCGAGCGCGTCGATTTCGAGGACTACCGAGCTTGGCTCCGCGCGCCCTGCCCTGCTGCCGCAAAGCACGAGCGCCAGCGCCAGCGCAACGCGGCACGCCCGCGACAGGGCACCCGTATCAGGGCGTGACAGGCGCGAACGGCGCGAGGTCCACGGCGGGCTCGGGGACGTGCTCGGGCGCTCCCCCGTCGAGCAACTCGCTCTGGAGCTTGCCGAGCTCCTCACGGAACTCACCGAGGCGCGGTCCGTTGGGAAAGTCTTTCGCATACTGTTCCACGAGCCGGGCGGCGAGCTCCCGATCGCGCCGCAGGAGCGCGGTGTCCACCTGGCGCGCCGCCGCATCTTCGGCGAAGTCACCAGCTGGAGACAAGCGACGATAGAGCGCATACGCCTCGCCGGCCCCAGCCTGGTCACCACCCTGCTCGAGCAGGTTCCCGAGCGTCCAGGCTGCTAGCGGCGCCTCCGGGGCGCCCGGAAAGGCAGCAACCAGTCGCCGCAGCGCGCGGACGGCCTGCTCGCGACCGCCCGAAGCGCGCGTGAGATCGGCCAGGGACATCAACTGCTCGGGCGAGGCCGAGCGCAAGGCGCCGTCGAGTCCACCCGAGGCCTCGAGCGCGCGGCGCGCCGCGACGAAGTCCCCAAGGTCCGCCAGGCGTTGCCATTCCGGGGGTCCCGTCGGGGCCGCTACGTTGCTGCCGTGCTGAGCCGTGAGCGCGCTCGCCTCCAGCCCTTGGCTGAATGCGGCGGTGCCAATGCTCGCCACGCGCGCGGGAGCTTGCCGCGCTCGGCTCACCAGCGGCGGGGCTTTGGGTTCTTCGAGCGTCACCGCGGGTGGCAGCGCGGGCGGCCGCGAAGGGCCTGCAAGCGGACGTGACTCAGCGGCCGCCTGCGGCAGCGGCGCGCTCTCGTTGGCCGTACCGCGTCCCACGAAGACGCCGCCGAGGAACAGGCACAGGCCCAGCGCAGGGGCCCACAACAGGCCTGTCCGTGCTCGTGCCGGGTGGTTCGACAGATCCGAGCTCAATCGCTGCCACACGCGTTCGACCCGAGCGTCACCGGTGTAGTCGCGCAGTGCCGCCTTGGGCAGGTCGGAAAGCTCGTCGTCGATCATGGGTCGTCCTTGCTGAACGGAGTCACGAAATGGGCGCTGATGAAGCGCTGCGCGCGCAAGATGCGTCGCTTGGCGGTGGCCAGCGAACAACCCATCAGCTCGGCCACTGCCTCGAGCCGATGCCGCTCGATGTAGCGCAGCGTCCAGGCGATGCGGTCCACAGGGGCCAGCGTTTGCAGCAGCGCATAGACCTGCGCCAACAGCACCCTGGACTCGGTGTCCGCGTCCGGCGACGCGATGGAGTCGAGATCGACGGGAGTCGCCGTGCTCAGCCCCAGCAAGCCGAGCAAGCGACGTTTGCGCAGGCGGGTGCGCACCAAACGCACCACGATGCTACCCAGCCAGGCGCGGAAGGCTGCCGCGTCCTTGAGCTCGCCCAGACGTGTGTGCGCACGCACGAAAGCGTCGTGCACCACGTCCTCGACGTCCATCGAGCTCCCCTGAATCCGGACGGCCAAGCTCATGGCGGACGGCGCGTGGCGCCGATACAGCGCCTCGAAAGCGTGCGGCTCGCCGGCGGCAACCTGCGCAACGAGCTCAGCGTCGGTGACGTCGTCCCACTGGCTAGCGGTGGGCGGCCGACGAGCGCTGGCCTGGCCTACGACCAGGCGCAATTTCGGGCTATCGGGCAAACGGGCAGGCACGGACTCTCCTTGATGGACGCGGCTAGGTCTAGATTCGGCTCATGGTGGCTTGTTTGTCTCGGGCAGGAAGTCTAGTTCAGGACAAACGCAATAACCGGCCACCCGTTCTTTAGCACTAAGTACAGGTATCTATAGTGCTTATCGAAGGTCGTGCGCGTAGCGAGCTTGGAGGGCTGAGCCGCTTTCGACTATTGCAGCGTCTGTCAGTCGGTTCGAACCTGCCTGTGGCGGTTCGACAGGAGGAACTCAAAGATGTCGATGCGTAAGTTCATGGCTTTGATCCCGGTGTGTGCTCTGGCAATCGCTTGCGGCGGCGAGTCCGTCCCCGAGGCTCAGTCGCCCGAGGGCGCAGCTGCCGGCGACGAAACGGCCCCCGCCGACGCCGAAGCGGCGCCCAGCGATGCGGCTCCTGCGGACGGCGCGGCAACTGACGGCGCTGGTGACACGGCAGCTCCGGCTGGCGACGCAGCGACCCCCGCGCCCGCGGCCGAGTGATTCACTCGAGAAGCTGCTGAGTGGTCAGCTGGCTTCGTGGAAACGGTCGGAACGCCAGCGCGTTTCGGCCGTTTCTGCTTTGTGTTGCATGGCGCGTTAGGCGGCGGTCGGGCGCACCAGATCGATCACCAGACGGGTGCGACCCACGAGCAGCTCGTCGCCTTGCGCCAGCTCCTGTTCGCCGCGGATGCGCACGAACACCCCCGTCCGCGAGAGAAGATCGGTGAGCACCACCGTCCCCGCGTGCTCTTCAATCAGGCAGTGCTGCTCGCTCACCAGCGGATCGTCCGGGAACAACACGTCACCGATGGCCGAGCCGATCTGCAGCGTGTTGCCCCGCGCGAGGACGCAGAAGCCCGGCGCTCCCCCTTCGAAGACCTGAACCACGCGGAACGACGACGGCCACTTGGGCGAGGAGTAGAAGTACGTCGGATCGGGGTCGGGGCCATCGTCGGCGACGGGGTTCTGCTCGATGCGCAGCAGCTGGTCGCCCACCACGAACTCGTCGCCCAGCTCGAGCTCGACCGGCCCGCGAATGCGCAGGAAGATCCCGTTGCTTCCCTCGAGATCCTCGAGCCAAAGGCGGCCCTGGCGATATTGCAGTCGCGCTTCCTTGGCGGCGCAGAAACGCTCGCCGGGCAAGCCGATATCCGCGCCCACACCGATGACGGCGCTCTCGCCGAGCGGCTCGTAGCGGAGCGGCCCCCCGGACAAGCTGCGCAGCACATGCAGCGCAAAGAGCTTCTTGGGCGCGGGCGGCACCGGCTCTGCAGTTGCAGCTACGAGCGGCTTTGGCGGCGGCCGCGCCGGCTCGGGCGCGTCGGTCACGGCTGCAGCGCTGGCCTCGGCGCGCTGCTTCTTTTGATTGGTCAGCTTTCGAATGTTCTCGACGTTCGGTGGCTCGATCAGAACCTCCAGACCGCCGCGCGCCCGGCCCGCAATGACTTCGTCGAAACGCCCCTCGCGTAGCCCGAGCACCATCTCCAGGTGCTGCGCCTTCATCAAGCTGCGGACCCATTCACTGATGTTCGGGCGCTGTAGCTCGGCCTCGTAGGATCGCTTGTGGCTCTTGATCACGCGCCCGCCATCGGCGAACAGATGCGTGACGATGTGCGGCTGATCGAGCCCGGAGTCCTCCGTTTGCACGTGGAAGACCTGATCGTGGGACTTGATGTTGTTGTTGAAACCGATCTGGGCCCGACGGAAGGATGGGCGACCCATCTCGGCTTCCAGGCGCTGCAGCGCTTCTGCTCCGAAGCGCGTGATGCACTGGGCGAGCTCCACTTGCTCACCGGCAACACCCTCCATGCGCTCGAACGCCTGCTGCGCGACGGGCGCCGACGGATCGATGCGCAGGGCTTGCGCGAGTAGCTGCTGCCCTTCGGCGTCGTTGGGACCGTTGGCTGCCCAGGCAGCAATCAATCCCACCGCTTCGTCGGGGCGGCCCTTGTCGACGAGCCAGGCCGCCACTCGAGCGGCGGCAGCTCGCGCAGCAGAGATGCTCTGAACCATGGGTGCCCATATTCAATGGGCACCCAGCGCTCCGCGCAAGGGGTCGCGTGCACGGATCCGCGCAGAGGGGCCCCGGCGGCCGACGGCCGGGCAATCGACCCGCCCTTGAGCCCCGCCTCCCCGCGACGGCGGGGCAGCATCGTTCGGCCGCGGCGTCGGGATAGCCCGCCCCTCAAGCGGAAGGACTAGATGCCCGGGCACTCCCAGGCACAGGTCCGACGATCGACCGGCTCGCACAGGCCGTTGCCGCAGTTAACCGGGCAATCGAGGGGGCAGCTGCCGCGCGTTTCGTTGAAGGAGCAGACGGCGTCGCCGCAAAAGGAGCAGTCCTGGGGACAGCTGCCGGCGTCCTCGCCCTCGGTGCAGAGCGAATCGCCGCAACGCCCGCAGTCGACGGGGCAGCTCGTGCGATTCTCGCCAGGGCCGCACACGCGATCGCCACAGACGCTGCAGTCCCTCGGGCAGCTAACGGAGTCTTCGGTCACGCCGCAGACGCGATCGCCGCACCGTCCGCAGTCCTCGGGGCACTCCGCGGCCGACTCGGAGGCAGCACACGCGCCGTCGCCGCAGAAGGCGCAATCCTGCGGGCAGCTCCCCGCATTCTCGTTGGCGCTACACACGTTGTCGCCGCACACGGCGCAATCGTACGCACACGTGTTGCGGTCCTCGTCGGGTCCACACACGCGATCGCCGCAGCGGCCGCAATCGTTCGCACACGAAAACGGGCCCTCGGTTGGACCACAGACGTTGTCTCCACAGTAGCCACAATCTCGCGCACAGCTCTGGGGGGTCTCAGGGCCGCTGCTGCAGACCCCATCGCCGCAGCGGACGCAATCAAGCGGGCACGAAGCGCTTTCGCCGGGTGCACACACCGCGTCACCGCAGCTGCCGCAATCGAAGCTGCAGCTGCGGGGCGTTTCGCCGTCGCCGCAAAGACCATCACCACACCAACCACAATCGAGCGAGCAGCTGAACGCGTCCTCGCCGAGGTTACACACGTCATCACCGCAGCGTCCGCAGTCGGTCGGACAGCTCACGCCGTTCTCCGTCTGCACGGTGCACACCCGGTCGCCACAGACCGCACAATCCCAGGGACAGCTGGCGCGATTCTCCGTGCCGGTGCAAACATCGTCACCACAAGATCCGCAGTCGTCGGGGCAGTTGAAGCCGTCTTCTCCGGCCGCGCAGCTGCCGTCACCGCAGATGCCGCAGTCGATGCGACAGCTCACCGAGTTCTCACTCTCGAACGAGCAGATCCCGTCGCCGCACTTGGCGCAATCGCGTCCGCAGGTCAGCCCGTCCTCACTCGGCCCGCAAAGCCCGTCGCCGCAGCGCTGGCAATCCGAGGGACAGGTGCTCGCTGTCTCACCACGGCCGCAGATGCGATCGCCGCACACCGTGCAGTCGCTGGGGCACTCAATCGAGGTCTCGCCGATGCCGCAGACCCGATCGCCGCAATAGCCGCAATCGACCACGCAGCTATTGCGATCTTCACTGGGATCGCAGGTGCCGTTACCACAGAAGCAATCCTTGCAGAACGTAGGCTGCTCGTTGCCTTCGCACCGCCCGTTGAAGTTGCAAACGTCACTGCAGTCGGAGCAAGTGCCTTGCTCCGACGGGTCGCACAGCCCGTCGCCGCAGAGCGCGCAGTCACGGCACCAGCGTTGCTCTTCGGGTTGGCAGATGCCGTCGCCGCAGCCCATGCTCGCGCAGTCGCCGCACCAGCTCGGCTCTACCAGGTTGCAAACCTTGTCCCCGCAGCCCAGGGCCACGCAGTCGCTGCACCAACCCTGCTCGCCCGGAACACACGAAAGGTCACCGCAGCCAGTGTTGCAGTCACCGCACCAACCCGGCTCACCCGGTTGACAGTAACCATCGCCGCAGCCAATGGGCAGACAGTCGTTGCACCAACCCTGTTCGCCGGGTGCACACTGCCCATCGCCGCAGGCCGTGCCGCAGTCGATCGGACAGGTGCGCGTATCTTCGTTGAGGTTGCAGCTTCCATCTCCGCAGCTCGGACCACCGCCCACCGCGCCGAAGCCGCCGGAGCCGCCGAGCGCTCCGCCGAAGCCGCTCGAGCCGCCGAACGCCCCGCCGGAGCCGCCGCGACCAGCCGCTCCGCCACGCCCGCCGTTCGCGCCACCGATGCCCGCCGTGCCGCCCCCGTTCGGTGGCGGCAACTCGCCTCCGAAGGTCGGAAGGTCGGCGCGCCCGCAGCTGAATGCCCCCAGCACTGCGAAGGCAACGAACAACGTCCGCAGCAGCACTGCCCAAACACCGACGACTGAGTTCATAGATTGGCCCCGATTGCGTACGAGAGAGCCCGGCACCACACCCCAGGGCAATGCGCGAGCTACTGGCTATTGTCGCTCGCTTCAACCCGGAGCGCAAAGCTTTGTGAAGGCCTCGGCACCGGTCCCCTGCTGGATCGCTCGCCCAACTGAACGCGCGTTCGTTGCGCCGCGCTGCGCTGTCGAGCGCGTTAGCGTCAGGGCACTTCGTGAAGTGAAACGCCCTCCAGCGATAGCTCGCTGGCAGACCGCAGCAAAAAGGCTGGGTTCGGGAAGGCGACGCCGCCTTTCGTGCGGAGGACACAGGTGGATACATGGCGGCGCTGGATGGCCGTGTACGCACAATGCGGCGCTCCGCGCCACTCCGCTGCCAGCGCTTTCGGTTCGGGCAGCTCGACAACCAGCTGGTACTTTCCAGGCAAAAGCGAAAAATGGATGCGGCGGTTGCCGTCCAAGGGCAATGCTTCCGGCGCGAGCTTGCGCACCACGTCAACCGAGAACTCGCGAGCGACCTGGTCGGCACGCGCCACCACGACGGCTGTGCCGACATTATTCGGTACCAGTTGTTTGCCCTTTGGAAACAATACACCGGGAGTTTTCGAAGAAAACGCCAACTCGACGTCCGCGAGCTCCACGCCGTCCTTGCCAAGCACCCGGACCTTGGGCGTGAAAGCGCCATCCGCGAGCTCTACTCGCTGCTGGTGAGCGACCGACGTGTCCAGCTTGTCGACCAGGCGACAACGGAGCTTGGCCCGGTCGCTCGCCGTTCCCCATGTCAGCTCCACGCTGCCATCGCCGGAGCGAGTGCAGTGGAGGCTTCCGCGAGAACCAGCGCTAGCCAAACCCGCGGGGGTGATGACGAACGGGTGCTCGCCGTCGGCAGTCGTCACCATGCCCTGCGCGTCCGTGACGCGAACCACGACCTTGACGGGGTCCCCCGAGGTGATCAGCTCGGGAAGCTCCAGGCGCAGCTTCTGTGGCGCCGTTTTCGTCTGACAGGCGACAGCAGCCAAGACGACTACCGCGCAGCAGCGGAGCGTGACGATCGGTGAATGGCGCATTGGCTGCAACTCGAGGCGCTCGCGACCCGTCGGTAAGCGCCTCCGTTAGCGTACGACGCCGGCCCCAAGACTGTCTACGTGCCCGGTCCGCTCGCCCGTGCCTTGGCGAAAAGAAAAACCAGGCGCATGGTCGAAAGCACCGACATCGGTTCGTCGTCCTGGGAGAGACGAGTCAAACCCCTCAGAAGCGAGCACACCATGAACACAACGCATACAGCTACTCCCATCTCGAAGCCCGCTCGCTGGGCTGGCCGCGCGCTCAGCGGGCTCGTGGTGCTTTTCCTCACCATGGACGCCGTGATGAAGCTGCTTTCGCTGCCCCAGGTGGCGGAGGCGGCCGGACCCCTCGGCTGGAAGCCGGAGGCGATGCTCACGCTGGGCGCCGTGCTGCTGCTGTGTACGGTGCTGTACGTCGTGCCTCGCACAGCCCTGCTGGGGGCCGTGCTACTGACCGCGTACCTCGGGGGTACGGTGGCGACTCATGCGCGCGTTGGCAGCCCGCTCTTCACACACACGCTGTTCGGAGTCTATTTGGGCCTGATGCTCTGGGCCGGGCTCTACCTCCGCGACGCACGCCTGCACTCGCTCGCGCCCTGGCGTAGCTCCAGCGTATGATGCCAGTGAACCTTCGACTCGAAGCCACCATGTCAGACATGCTTTCAATCGTTGAGCACTCGAACGAGGTCCTGATCCGGCAGCGTAAGGAGCTAGCGGAGCTTCTCGGCTTCGAAACGCGAAACAAGTACTCCATCGAAGCCGCCGGCGTGGAGTTCGGCTTCGCTGCCGAGCAGGGCAAAGGCGGCCTCGCCTTTCTCTCCCGCATGTTCCTTGGTCATTGGCGAAGGTTCGAGATCCACTTCTTCGACAATGAGCGCCAGTTGGTGATGCGGGCCGTGCACCCTTTCCGGTTCTTGTTCCAGCGTCTTGAAGTGGTCGCCGCGGACGGCCGCCCTCTCGGCGCGGTTCAACAGCGCTTCGGCATCTTGTCGAAGCGCTTCGACGTCGAAGATGTTTCGGGCAGGGTGCTCATGAAGGTCGCATCGCCTCTCTGGCGTCCTTGGACCTTTGCTTTCGAGCGCGACGGTCGGCAAGTCGCGCGCGTCGAGAAGAAGTGGGCCGGGCTGCTGAAAGAAGCCTTGATGGATGCTGAGAGCTTCCGGGTGCTCTTCTGCGGCGCCGAGCTCGACGTGGCCCAGCGATCGCTGATCCTCGCCTCGGCCATTTTCATCGATCTGCAGTACTTCGAGCAGAAGGCGGATTGAGCGATCGTCGATTCCGCGCGCCAGGGGTTTCGAAACTCCCTTTTTTCATGCGCTCGGCGCCGGCTGGACGCGGCAGCAATCGACAACGGTGAACGCTTTCGCGGGACCGGGGGCTCATCCATTCCCCGCGTACACCCCCATGCAGCGCGGTGCGTGCTGCCCGGTCTGGAACACCGAGCCCAGAGGCGAGGAGCGCGCAGCTCACCCCCGTGCCAAGGCAATACACAGGGACTCCCTGCAGCTGCCCTCGTCGGGGTCCGCTGGGCTATGCTGTGAAGCCGTGAGCCAGGAGCATGAAGCGTGGATGCAGCTCGCCATCCAGGAGGCGGCGCTCGCGCGTGGCAGCACCGGAAACAATCCATGGGTCGGCTGCGCAATCATCAGCCCGCAAGGCGAGCTCCTCGGCCGCGGACACACGCTGGGCCCAGGTGAGGATCACGCGGAGATCGCAGCCGCACGCGACGCTCACGGGCGCGGCCGCGCTGTCGTCGGCGCCACACTCTACTCGACGCTGGAGCCGTGCTCGTTCCACGGTCGCACACCGGCGTGCTCCCGAGCCATCATCGAACGCGGCATTGCCCGCGTGGTCATCGGCATGCGCGACCCGCACCCGCGCGTCGACGGCCAAGGTGTTCGCATCCTGCGCGACGCAGGTGTCGAGGTCATCGAAGGCGTGTGCGAACAGGAAATTCGCCGCCAGCTTGGCGGATGGGTCCTGGATCAACACCCTCACGAGCTGCTCCGGCGAGCGCGCGCCCTGCCCTCGCAGCAGCGTGCCGCGACGCTGGCCGAGCTCTACGGGCTCGATGTGGCGCGCATCGAGGCGCTGCTCGCGTGCTGTTAGTCCGGCGCGCTGCCGCGCGGTAACAGGCCGAAGAACGCCGCATTTCCGCCGTGTATCGGCGCCCGAAACCGGCGATTTGACGGGCCGTGTCGCGCGCGCTGCAGGCATACTCGCCCGCCGAGGAGAGTGAGCATGAGTGGACTGGGTGGTTTGAACAAGTCACCGAACGGTGTGGTGCTGGGCATGGTGCAGCTACAGCTTCCGACGATTGCAACGCGGAGCGACGTCACCGCACAGACGGAACGGATCTGCCAGCTGGTCGCCAAGGCCAGACGCAACTTGCCGAGCATGGACCTGGTGGTGTTCCCGGAGTACTCGCTGCACGGTCTGTCGATGGACACCCATCCGGACATCTTGTGCTCGCTCGAGGGGCCGGAGGTTCTGGCATTTCGTCGTGCGTGCCGCGACCATCGAATCTGGGGTTGTTTCTCGTTCATGGAGCTAAACCCACGAGGGAATCCCTACAACAGCGGGATCATCATCGACGACACGGGTGAGCTGCGTTTGTACTATCGCAAGCTGCATCCGTGGGTGCCGGTGGAGCCGTGGGAGCCCGGCGATCTCGGCATCCCGGTCTGTGACGGACCGAACGGCAGCAAGCTCGCCCTGATCATCTGCCACGACGGCATGTTCCCCGAGATGGCGCGCGAGGCTGCCTACAAGGGTGCTGACATCCTGCTGCGGACGGCCGGGTATACGGCCCCCATCCGGCACGCGTGGAGCATCACCAACCAGGCGAACGCATTCTGCAACCTGATCTACACGGCGTCCGTGTGCCTGTGCGGCAGCGATGGTTCGTTCGATTCCATGGGCGAGGCGATGATCGTCGGCTTTGACGGGGTGCCAATCGTCACCGGCGGCAATCGGCCCGACGAAATCATCACTGCCGAAGTGCGGCCCGACCTGGTTCGGGAAGCAAGGCAACACTGGGCCGTGGAGAACAACATCTATCAGCTCGGCCATCGCGGCTATGTCGCGGTGAAGGGCGGCGCCGGCGATTGCCCCTACACCTACATGCGCGACCTCGCCGCCGGCCGCTATCGACTGCCTTGGGAGAACGACATCGCTGTC
>DASQDA010000283.1:0-7926 GCA_035634435.1 Polyangiaceae bacterium | reverse complement strand
GCTTCCGGAGTCGCAGCTCGATCGCTTCATGATGCGGGTTCGTATCGGCTATCCGCCACCGCACATCGAGACGCGTCTGATGCTCGAGCCCGAGCTCGACCGCATCGAGCACGTGCCCGCGGTGCTGGAGCCACAAACCCTGGTGACGCTCCAGCGGGAGGTAGACCGCGTCAGTATCGATGGCGCGCTTGGCACCTACTTGCAGGCACTGCTGACCGCCACCCGTTCCAGCCCCAGCCTGTCGCTGGGAGCGTCCACCCGCGCCGGCATGAATCTCTCGCGGGCGGCGCGGGCGCGCGCCCTATTGCACGCCCGCGACTACTGCATTGCCGACGACATCCACTCTCTGGCCGTACCCGTGCTCTCGCATCGCGTCCGCCTGGCTTCGCACGCCGAGGGTTATGCGCCCTCGCGCGAGGAGGCCGAGACTGCCGTCCGCGACGTGATCGCGCGGGTACCCGTTCCGCTCTGAAGCTGCCGTGGCCTCCAGCACTCCCGTGCCGTCAGCGGACCGCGGAACGCCGGCCAGTCCGTTCGGCCCCAGCGAGCCCCCCAACTCCGAGCCGCCGGTCTCGCCCGCGCGGGTCCGCGTCGCGCCGGCCCCTCCTTCCAAGGACATGGAAGCAGCGGACAGTCGTGGCCTGCGCCGCTTCCTCTCACGCTGGAAGCTGCCCCGAAAGCTCAAGCTCACGCGCGAGGGCAAGTACTTCATCGGCGTGACGTTCGGGGTCGGGTTCGCCGCGATAAATACCGGCAACAATCTGCTGTATCTGCTGCTCGGAATGCTGCTCTCGCTGATCATCGTGTCTGGGGTGATGAGTGAGCTCAGCTTGCGCGATCTGACGGTGGTACGCCGGCTTCCGCCCCGGGCGCAGGTTGGCCGCGCTCACCTCGTGGAGATTGAAGTCTTCAATCACAAGCAGCGGGTGCCCTCCTACGCCATCGAGGTAGAGGATCTGCGCGCCGGGCAACCAGCCGATAAGCGCTGCTTCTTCTTGAAGATCAGCCCCCGGTCGGCGCAGGTCGCGGCCTACCGCCGCACGCCCGCCCGGCGGGGTCGCGACCGCCACGTGGGTTTTCGTGTGGCCACCCGTTTCCCCTTCGGCCTCTTCGAGAAGTCCCGCGAGATTAGCTCCGAAGGGGACCTCGTCATCTACCCCGCCGTCGACCCGGTGGTCCTGCCGAGCGACGCCATGGGTCAGAACAGTGGAGGGAGCTCGGCGATCGGGCGGGGTAACGGTGACGAGGTCTTTGGCGTGCGCCCGCTGCGCGAGGGGGATGATCCGCGGGATATCTACTGGCGCAAGAGCACGCATCCGGATCACATGGTGTTGCGGGAGCGCGGCCGCGAGACGCGCCGGGACGTGACCTTCACGCTGGAGTCCACCTACCCGGGATCGTTGCCCCCTCAGGACGAATGGTCGGCGCGCTTCGAACGCCGCATCCGCGACCTGGCATCGCGCTCGGTGGCTCACCTCAAGCGCGGCGACGGTGTTACCGTGTGCACCACCTTCGGCGAGCGAGCTCGCTCGTCGGCCTCGTTCGGCGCCGACCCCCTGCTACGCTTCCTGGCCCTGCTCGAGGCGCATCCCGAGCAGGAAAAGCGCTCATGAGATTCGGGCTCATTCACCGCGTCATGACCGACGCGCTCGCCGTGCTTGGCGTGCTTGCGCTCGTGACCAGCGGCGAGCTCGAGCGCTGGGTTGCGGGCTGCGTGCTGGTGGGCTTGGCACTCGCTCTGCTGGTGCCCGAGAGGTACCAGGACCGCCCGTTCATGCGGCGCTTCGCGGTGCTGGCGCCGTTGGTGATCTTCGGCGTGCAGTTCGCCCGCCTGGCGAGCGGTCTCGAGCTCTTGCCGGTTGCCGTCGAGTTCGCCGCCGCATTACAAGTCGTCCGGCTCGCCACTCGTCGTGGCGCCGCGCACGACCAGCAGGTCATCGTGCTTGCGCTGGTTCACCTGATCGCCGGCACCGTGCTCGGCGGAGGCCTCGCCTATGGCTTGTGCTTCCTAGGATTCCTGATCGTGGCGCCGGGGGCGCTCGTGCTGAGCCACTTGCGACGCGAGGTGGAGGGCAACTATCGACAAGGCGCCCGCGACCGCACCGGTCTGCCCGTGGATGTGCCGCGCATCTTGCGCTCCCGTCGGGTGATCGGGCAGCAGTTTCTGGTGTTCACCTGTCTGCTGTCGGTTCCGATCTTCGTCTTCACTGCCTTGTTGTTCGTGATGTTCCCGCGCGTCGGGCTGTCCTTCTTGCTCTTGAACCACTCGCGCACAGAACGAATGGTCGGCTTCTCCGACAAGGTCGACCTGGGCGGCGTCGGCAAGCTCCGCAGCGACCCAACCATCGTGCTTCGCGTCGAGGTTCCCGAGCTGCCCGAGCCGCCCCCGCCGCGGCTCGCGCTCTACCTGAAAGGGACGGCGTTCGATCGCTACGATGGCGGCAGCTGGTCGCGCACGCAGGTACCCCCGCGCCGCAGCGCCGAGCAGCACGGCCGCATGGTGAAGCTCTTGCGGTTCCCCGATCCCGCTCGTGACCGCAAGATGCGTGTGGATCTCGAGCCCATCGATCCTCCGGTGGTGTTTCTGCCAATCGACGCCGTGGCGCTCACGTTGCTCTCACCGGCCACCCCGCTCAATCGGCCACCCGCGGAGCTCTTCCTGGCGGCAGAGGGCGGTCTGTCGTACCGGACGCCCGAAGATCGCGGTCTGCGCTACGAGATTTCACTGGCTGGTGCTGGCGACGGGGTCCTAGACGACGGGCTGGGGGACGACCGAGCGCGCTACCTCGCTCTGCCGTCCGATCTTCCACGGCGTATTCACGAGCTTGCCCGCAGCTGGACGCGCGGGGTGACCGATGCGCGCGAGCAGGCCCGCGTCATCGAGGCGAGGCTCCGGCAAGACTATCGCTACGATCTGGAATCCCCGGCCGGCGGCGCCTCGAACCCGCTGGACGACTTCCTGTTCGTGTCGAAGCGCGGCCACTGCGAGTTCTATTCGACGGCAATGGCCGTGCTGCTGCGCTCGCTGGGGGTGCCGGCGCGCAATGTGACCGGCTTCATCGGCGGCAGCTACAATCGCTTCTCACGCACCTATGCCGTGCGGCAGGGCGACGCTCACTCGTGGGTGGAGGCCCATCTCGAGGGCCGCGGCTGGACGCGGTTCGACCCGACTCCGCCCTCCAGCTCGGCGCCGCGCAGCGAAATTCATGGGGTGTTCGCCACGGCACGCGACATCGTGGAAGCGATGGGACAGCGCTGGAATCGGCACGTGGTCGGTTACGATCTGCGCCAACAACTCGGGCTCTTCCATGGGTTGCGCTCGGGCTACCGCTCACTGCTTCCGGACGACTCCGCAGTAGGCCGCATGCTCGGCACGCCGCGGCGTGCGGTGGCTGCTTTGTTGGTTTGTGCGCTGCTCGTCTGGGCATCCGTTGCGCTGCGCCGGCGCCGCAAGCGCCCGCGCGCCACCGTCACCCCCCGCAACGACCGCGAGATCGTCGCGGAACGTGTCGCGGAGCTCTACCGCGAGCTCGACTCGGCGATGGCCGCGCGCGGCGTCCCACGGCCGAGTGGCACTCCGCCGTTACTGCACGCCCAGTCGCTGGTCGCGCTCCAGCATCCGATCGCCGACGAGGTGCTCGCGCTCACCGAGCAGTACCTCCGGGTGCGCTTCGGCCACGAGAGCTTCGGGGACCCCGAGCGAAAGCTTTACTCACAGCGGGTGCGTGCTCTGCGCCAACCGCGGATCGACCAACTCGCAGCCTGAGGGACGCCAAGCGTCACCGCGCCGGGAGTGATCCGGGTGCGACAGAGTGCGACAAGCGAGCCACAGCAGAGCGCACCAGCGGTGCCTTTGTGCAACTGTGGAAAAGCTGGGCGTAACCCGGGATGGCGGCGCTCGCCGCATTGCGGCAGGTCTAAGCGTGCCTGCACGGCCGCCGCAACCCGAGCAACGGCGTCAGGCGCCCTTGCGGCTCAGGACCACGTGCGCCTGGCTGGCACCAAACACGCTTTCCGTGGCGGCGACGCCCACGTAGGCGTCCCGGCCGGGACGGGCCCGACGCGCGTCGAACTCCAGATCGGCACTTCCGCGCTCGAGCCAGGCGACGATCATCGGCGAGTCAGCGGCGCGCTCTCCGACCCCCACGACGTCGACAGCTATCCCCCGCGCGAGCTCTTCGGCGGTAACGCTCCGCTGTGCGGACGCAAGCGGCCGAGCCGAAGCGACGGGCACCCCATCGACCAGCTTATTCGCCGCATATGATTGCACGATCAGCCGGTACTCGTCGGAGGCGGGGGCCAGCAGCTCGTGGCCACCGACCGACACTTCAGCGCGGACGCGCTGGACGGCGTCGAGCCCGACGGTCGTTGCAGCAACCAGAGCCATCCAGGAGGCACTCGCCGCCGCGGAACCGACCGCAACACGCAGTGCTCGGCGCCGTACAGGACGCTCCGAGGCTGTGGGGACGCTGCGAGAGACCATGTTGTGACCCGACCTTCTGTAAAGACGCGCTCCCGCGTCAGTAAGTTTCACCCAACCTGCAGCACATGCTTAAGCAAGCTTCGTACCAGCCCTACCATCACCGATCGCGCGACACTTTCCTCCCCTCGCGGCCCGTTGGCAGGGTCCAGCCGTACTCGGGAAGGTCCAGCGACACCCCCGCCTTTTGCAGCGAGTGATTGCGTGAATTCGCGGCAAATCCCGGGATCGCCGGCATTCGCCGTGGGTCGTCAGTGCGTCGCGATAGCGCTGGCCCAGCGACTTGCGTCCGCGCAACTGCCCGCCGCGCGGACGTCTGTCCCGCGACCGGTGTACGGGCCGAGGACCACACCGATATGACTGCCATGGCGCGCGATGGCGAACGGCCCCCGCGCGCGGCGCAGCTGGCACAGCACGCCGGTGCGCACGGCAACCCGCGCGACGCCGGCCTCGGTGAAGGGCCGCAGTGGCACGTTGGCTGGCCCGGAGAGCTCGCTCCGCAATGCCCCACGGGCGAAGGTTATCAGCGCGCGCTCTGCCGCTGCGCTTGTGTCGAAAACCAGGTGAAGCGCAACGAGGCGCTGCTCGCCATGCGCGAACACTGCCAGGCGGTCTCCCCCCCAGCCGCTGGCCGCTTCCGCAGCGACGGCGGCAGGCACCCACTCTTCGAACAGGATGCGGAGCGCCTGCTCCCCCAGCACGTCGCGGAAAGTCGCCTGTTCGGAGCCAGTTGGCGCGGTGAGCGGGGGCACCGGAACCACCGCCTCCTGTGCCCAGAGCTTCTCCGGATGCAGGATTTGCTCCGTAGACGTGGGACGCTGGCGCCAGGCCCGGTCGACGGCGGCCCACCCGCCATCTTGCTTGCGCACCTGCGTCACGAAGGCGAGACCGTCAACGTAAGGCGCCAGCAAGGAACGCGTGATCACGCCCGGCACCGCGGCCAGCTCGGGGGTCGCTTGCGTCAACAAGCTGTCCAGGCGGAGCAAATCTGGCGGCACCGCACCGGTGGCAGCACCCATGGACGCTGCATACACGTCCAGCATGGCGCTGGTGGCGTCTCCCTCCGCCAGCGCGTGCAGAGCGCTGAGCGCGTCGGAGGCGCCAGGCTGCCAGTCGAGCAACGCCGATAGCTGATAGTGCTGATCCTGAAGGGCGTGCACGAGCTCGTGGTAAAGCGTCAGGCGCTCGGCGTCGCTGCCAAGGTCTGACGCGAGCACCATGCGCCGGGTCTTGGGTTCGTAGAAGCCGGCCAGTTGAGCTCCGTAGAGCAGCCCGAGAGCCGCGCGCAGGTCGAAAGCAACTGGGACGGTGTCGAACGCAAAGAGCACTTCCGTGTTTCCGGCCAGCAGCTCCGGTGGTGACTCTTCGTTCAGCAGCCGTTCGACTTCCAGCTTCAGCGCTGGCCGATCGAGTCGCACTCCCGGAACGGGTCGCAACGCGGGGAGGTTACGCACGCGAGCGACGAGCTGCAGCGCTTGCTCCACGGCTCGGTCGGCCTCGGTCGCTGCCGGGCGAGCTGCCGGCGCGGTGCTAGCAACCGCGGGCGGCGCGCTGCTTGGCTGAGGCGTGCTCGCTGACTGACTTTGCCGGTCGCGAGCGGGGGCGCAGCAAACCACTGCTGCTGCAAGCAGGAACCACGGCTTCACGGTTGGCCGGCAGCACTGCGGAGCTCACGCAGGGCGCCCTCGCGATCGGGCTTACCGTACACGGCTTGTCCGGCCACGAGCACCCGCGCGCCCGCCTCGACCACGGCACGTGCGGTGGCTGGCTGAATGCCGCCGTCGACCTCCAGCTCAATGGGAAGCCGCTCGCGATCGATGACGGTGCGGAGCGCGCGCAACTTGGGCAGCACCTGCGGCAAGAACTCCTGTCCCCCAAATCCAGGATTGACGCTCATCACCAGAATGACGTCCACGTCGCCAAGCACGTAGCGCACGGCCTCCTCGGAAGTGTGCGGATTGAGCACCACGCCGGCGCGCTTCTTCAGTGCTCGGATGCTTGCGAGAGTGCGCTGCAGGTGCGTGCATGCCTCCACGTGCACACTGATGATGTCCGCGCCGGCCTCGGCAAACGCCTCCACGTAACGGTCCGGATTGACAATCATCAGGTGGACGTCGACCGGCAGCTTGGTGGCTTTGCGCACCGCGCGCACCAGCAGCGGACCTGCGGTGATGTTCGGGACGAACGAGCCGTCCATCACGTCCACGTGGATCCAATCGGCGCCGGCGGCTTCCGCAACGCGCACCTCCTCGGCCAGTCGCCCGAAGTCTGCGCTCAATATGGAGGGGGCAATGCGTACGGACACTCGGCGTTCATAGTCTCCGCAGGCGCAGCCCGCCAGAGCGCCCGCACCGGGTTCGCCACCTAGCGCCAGTACGCGTGCAGCACAGGCACACACATTGGGGGAAATCGCTCGTGACGGCGCCGCGCCACCCGCGACGGATTGACCGGGCCACTCGATGAAGGCGTGTTAACCTCGCAGGTCACAGCCTCTCCAACACTCCACATGATCACGCGGCCCCTAGGTAAGCAGGACTACGACCACATCGTTCAGATCATCGATCGTTGGTGGGGAGGGCCGACCACCGCGCTGGCGCATCCGATTTTCTTTTATGAGCTAGGGTCGGTGGCCCGCGTGGTGGAGCACGACGGAATTTTGGTCGGCTTCCTGCTCGGCTTCGTGGCGCCCGGGCCGCCGAAGACCGGCTATGTGCACCTGGTGGGCATCCACCCAGACTACCGACGGCGCGGCGTGGGCAAGGTCCTGTATCAGACCTTCGAGGAAGATACGCGGGCCGCCGGTTGCACGCGCTTGAAAGCAGTGACGACGGTGGGCAACGAGGGGTCGCTCGCGTTCCATAAAGCGTTGGGCTGGGGTGTCACGCTGGTGGAGGATTACGCAGGGCCGGCGCGACCTCGGGTCGTGTTCGACAAAAAGCTGTAGTTCGAAGGAGCAAGGCTCATGGCAACCCGAGCGCTAAGCCCCGCAAGTGTCTGGCGTCGCGCCCCGTGGCTGCCGACGACGCTTCTGCAGCGTTCGGTCGCCTCCGGAGTCTAGGCTGCGCAATGGCGGACGGCGGGCGCGGCAGCTTTTCCGTGCTCGTGCCTGCGGCGCAAGCGCGCGCCCTGCTCGCCTCCGCGCTCGAGCTGCTGCAGCGCGACAGGGCGCCCCACGCGAGCGTGACTTTAGCGGTGAGCCAGGTCGCGGCGGCGTCGACTTACCTGTACCAGGCGGAAGCCAAAGCTCGAACGCTCCAAGCAGCGCTCCAAGGCATCCGCGCTGCGGCGGAACACCTGGACGCCGCGCTCCGCGCGCTGAACGGCTTGCGCGCCGGGCGGCCTGACTGCGAGGTGGCCGCCGCGGCCATCGCGCGGGCCTCGGCCCTACTCTACCCTATCGTGCAGGCCAGCCTGCGGCAGCGCCGCGGCGTTCACTTCGCCCATCA
>DASQDA010000282.1:0-2681 GCA_035634435.1 Polyangiaceae bacterium | reverse complement strand
GCAATTGCGAATCGTTCCGCCCAGGCTGGTGTAGCTGGTGAGGAACCGCCCCGACAACAGGTTGAAGAATAAATTGGTCGTGCCGCCAGCCTCAGCAGGGTTGTACATGCCGCCCTCGACCACCGCGCCGGGTAGCGCGCTGCCCGCGAGCTCGTGGTTACGCACGAGCGACAGCACCGGCCCCCTCGCTGCGACCACCGCCATGCCGTCGTGCCCGCGGGGCGTGGGGCTCCCGTCTCCCTGGATTTGACCTGTCCAGCCGAAGGACGAGTACCGGAAGCCGTCGGGCAAGGAGAGGAGCTCGAGCCCCGTCGCCTGGTCCCTCTTGGGCGAGAGCGGACCGTAATCGGGCGAGAAGCGGCGCTCGCCTCCCCGTGCTTGCGCCGAGCGAGCTGACAGTGCTCCGAAGGCGAGACTGGCGGCGCCCACCATCCCTGCTTGTACCAACGTGCGGCGGCGCAGCGTTGGTCGAATGATCTGAGATGAACCCTGGCCGTCCGTGCCCACTGTTTTCGTCATGAGGTCTCCTCCATTGGCCGCGCGCTCGAGGAGCGCGCGTTGCTCAACCTGGCTGGCGCTGACCGTAGGGGACGCTCGTAACGATGAAGTCACCGCAGTTCATCGAAGCGGTGACGTTTGCACACACTGCTGCACAGGAGCGAGCGGACCACGGAGGGCCGAGCACGCCGCAAACGCTCTGCCGCAGGCAAATTGTGCATCAAATGCCACGAGTTGCCTCCCGGTGGGCACCTTCATTAGACTCGCGCCCAATGGTTGGGCGGTCGATGGTCAGGGGCTTGCCGGCATGGCTGTTGTCCATGTGCCTGTGGGTCGGAGTCGCCGAGGCCGAGCCTCGGCGCGGTATTGTTTCACCCTCGCCTATCGGTGAGCTGACAGCCGCGTACCCGGAGGGCGCGGAGGGCGACGCCGAGGTCGAGCTGGAGCTTCTCATCGCCGAGGACGGCAGCGTGGAGAAAGCTTCGGTGCGCGCCGGCACCGCGCCTTTCGCGGCCGCGGCGCGCCTTGCGGCTCAGGACTTTCGCTTCACGCCGGCCACGCGCAACGGCCTTCCCGTGCGCGCCCGTATCTCCGTTCGCATCGGCTTTCGTCAACCGGTGGTGCGGCCGGACTCGAGCGAGCCCCCGCAGCCCGACGCTGGCGTGCCGGCGTCCGCTGCCCATAGCGGGGAACAGAGTGACGCCTCGGCAACCAAGGGCGTGGCGCCGGCTGCAGCCCAAGTAGTCGTGCTCGGAGAACGTCGCGCCGAGCTCGGCTCGATTCACATTCCGCGTGAGGAGGCGCGCCGTGTTCCCGGCGCCTTTGCCGATCCGTTTCGAGTGGTGGAGATCCTGCCCGGGGTCGCACCAATCTTGAGCGGGCTTCCCTATTACTACGTGCGCGGAGCGCCGCCCGGCAACGTTGGCTACTTCATCGACGGGATCCGCGTCCCGCTGCTGTTTCACGTTGGCCCGGGGCCTTCCGTGGTGGCGCCGGCAATGGTCGATCGCGTGGACCTTTTCCCCGGCGCCTATCCGGTGCGCTTCGGGCGCTACGCCGGCGCCATCCTGGCAGGTGAGACGGCGCCCCCGAGTGAACGGCCGCGCGGCGAAGCGCAGGCACGTATTTTCGACGCCAGCGCCCTGGTCGAGCAGCCGTTTGCCGACAATCGCGCGAGCGTCTTGCTCGGTGCCCGCTACAGCTACACCCAGGCGCTGCTTTCGGCCGTTGCGCCCGACTACGAGCTTGGCTACGGCGATTATCAAGGCCGACTCGCCTACGCGCTGACCCCCAACGACCGCGTCAGCGTGTTCGCCTTCGGCGGTTTCGACGTGCTCCGAAACAATCGGCGGGATCTCACCTTGTTCGACGTGGAGTTCCACCGGGTCGATCTGCGCTGGGACCAGCTGCGTGCGGATGGGCGAGTACGTGTTGGCCTGACCTTCTCCTCGGACGAAGTGCTCGCCTCGGTGGAGGATAGCCCCACGCGCGACGCCACGTCACAGGGCTCGCGTGGCGTCCGCGTGCGAACGGAGCTCGAGCAGGACCTTTCGCGAACCGTGAGGTGGCGCGCCGGCGCCGATCTTGGCGCTGATCGGATCGACGCCGAGCGTGAACAAGTCGGCGAAGGGGAGCGGTTGTATCCGGAGCGCACGGATATCGCCGCAAGCGCGTACACCGACCTGGTCTGGCGTCCTGCACAGGCCGTCGAGGTGGTGCCCGGAGTCCGCATCGACAGGCAGCGGTCCCGCGGCCGTACCTACACGGCGGTGGACCCGCGCATTTCCACGCGCACGCGTCTGAGCACAGGGCTGGTTTATCTCGGTGGCTTTGGCGTCGCGCATCAGCTTCCGGCCGACGCCGTCCGCGTGCCAGGGCGAGCGCCGAGCTCGCTCGAGCTTTCGCGCCAGGAAGCGTTTCAAGCCACGCAGGGGCTGGAGTACCTGTTGCCCGATTCGATGCTGGGCCGCACGACGCTCTTTCATCAGTTCGTGGATATCGATACTCCCGGGGTGCTTGGCAGAAGTTATGGCCTCGAGCAGTTCGTTCGGCGCAACTTCACCTATCGACTCGGCGGTTTCCTCTCGTACACGCTCTCGCGCTCCGAGGGGCAAGTGGGGCGCCGGTCCGTGCAGTCTTCCTACGATCGGACGCACGTCGTGTCGGGCGTCCTTGGCTACGAT
>DASQDA010000281.1:0-2616 GCA_035634435.1 Polyangiaceae bacterium | reverse complement strand
CTGTGGGCGCACCTCACCGCGTCCACCGCTCGGCACGACCACGGCGCCGTGCGCGCGCGAGCTTTCGTCGATGCGGCGCAGAAAGCGCTCAGCCGTGGGCCCGGCCAGAAGCCGAGGCACGGAGTCCTCCACATAGATCGGGAACACGTCGGTGCGCCGCAGCACCTCGCCTGCGAGATCGACGCTCACCATCATGCTGAGCATGGTATCCAGCCGCAGCTGATCGAACAGAAAGTTGCCGAGCGAATGCACTGCCAAGACCCCGTGGTGGTAAGCGAACCCCTGTGCCACGTGCGGGTGATGACCGATGATGAGCGTTGGCCTCTGCTCTCCCACCAGGGCAAACCTGCCGAGCACGTAAGGGACGGGAGAATACGAGTATTCGAGACCCGCATGCAGTTGCACGATGGGGAATCGACCCAGGGCACGCTCTTGCTGGATCGCCGCAACCACACGCTCACCATCCCGCAGGTCCGCCGCGCCGCCTTTGGTGTCGGTTGCATAGTAGGTCGTGGCGAAGCGTTCGCCGCTGACCGACGTCATCGATAGGAAACTGTAGGGGTGTCCGGCGATGTCCTGGCGATGCGGAGCAAACGCCTGGTTGCGGTCGCGCCCGGCCCCGCTGTGCTTGAGTCCCGCGGCCTCGAGTGCGGTCAGGGTGTCGCTGATCCCGAGCTCGAGGTAATCATAGAGGTGGTTGTTGCCGAGCGAGACGTACTGCACACCGAGATCGATGAGCGCCGGCAGCGACTCCGGCAGAGAAAAGTAGACGAACGCCTTCTCCTGGTGTGGCGTCGCCGGGCTGCGCGTGATCACCGTCTCCAGATTGACCACCGGATAGTCCACACTGTGGAAGAGCTCTGACATGCGCTCGAGCACCGCGCGGCTGCCTGGCAGCGGATTCCGCACGTCAATCAGCGCATCGGGGTGCGGCTCGGGCATCTCCGCGCGGGTATAACGCTCGAGCGGGTCGAGGAACCGCCGCCCGAACGAGGTGTCGCCCCCGAAGAGGAAGCGAGTCAGACCCTGCTCCCTCGCCGTGAGCCGAATTCGCCCGAGCGACACCTCCTGGGTTTGCAAGGGAAGGCTGAGGTGCGCAGCGGCGATGTGGGTGTAGTGACCGGCTGCCTCGACGCGCAAGAGCTTGTTCAGACGATTGCTGCTGAGCTCGAAGCGGCCAAGCTCGTCGGTAAAGGTCAGCTGTGTGCCGAGTGTCACGCTTGCCGCTGCGACCGGCTGACCTTCAGCGCCCAGGACCGTTCCCTGCACCCTGAGCGGCTGGTCGACGAATGCCTGACGCGCCCGGCGTTCGCTTTCGGGGATCGCATCGTACGGCGCGGCCAGGAGCTCCTCGACCGTGCCCGCGGCCGGATTGTCCGTGGAGGCCCATGGCAGCGGACCTGGGGCTGCCTTTTCCTCCGTCGGTGGGGTGCAACTCGCCAGCGCCAGGGTCAGTGTCAGCTGCAGCGCCGGGCGCAAGGTTCTCACGAGGGGATCCGATCCGGAGGCCTTGCTCAGGGCGCGCAGCGAGCGTCCGGCAGCTTGACGACGGTGAAGGCCATGTCGCCCTTGACGTCGCGGCGCTCGACACCAATCCGTGCTTCGCTGTCCGCGCAGGCAGCGGGCTGAAAGCACACCGGGACGATCGTATCGAGCTGCGCAGCCGCAGCCTGGAGCGCATTGAGCAGCGCCCCGTAGTTCTTGATGTGCGTGAAGTGTCCTTGTCGAGCGGTGGCGAGCTCCCGAAGCGCGCTCACGTCGGCGTCTTCGCCCACGGCTACGGTGTGCAGCGTGGTGCTCCGGCCGTTCACGCTCAGCGAGCGTAGATCGTCGAGCGTCGTGTCCACGCCGTCACCAGGATAGCGCGTCGCGTGCTCATCCGAGGAATTGTTGTCGGCGCCGTCGGTCATCGTGATGATCATCGGAAGTGCGCCGAGCAAGCAGGAAGCAGCGCCATTGACTTCGACACTACGCCGCTCGAGTGTTTCGTTGGCGAGCCGAATGCCGTCCCACAGAGCAGTCCAGCCCTGGTTGGTGTACATGCCGGCCGTTGCAGCGTCGATGAGCGCCTTGTCGCTCGTCAAGTCCGCCAACACTGCGGCTTCGGTGCTGACGCGAACCACACCCACGCGATCACCGCGCGCGCGGCCAATCAGGGCGTCGGCGAACCCGCTCATGGCGTCGCGAATGTCGTCGAGCTCCGCCTCCATGCTGCCGCTATTGTCCGCCACCAGCATCACATCGAGCGCCGGGCGGCCCGCGTGCTGCACGACCAGATTGCTTGCCGCGCGCCAGGGGCCACCAGGCGTGCGCGTCTCCACCTGGACACGCAGCCCCTCGGCTTTGATTGGCGAGCCCTTTTCGTCGCGCACGCTGAGCCCAGCGCCCAGCTCCCCTGACTTCTTGCCTTCGACCGACACGTCGGTGCCCATGCCGGAAGCTCGTACTTCCAGCGACGTAGCGCCCGCCGCGTCGGACGGCTCAGCGGAACACGCCTGGGCGGCCAGGCCAATGAGTGCGAGGGGGATCCACGAGGCGGAGCTTGAAAGACGCGGCATGCTGGTTTTCACGGAAAGGTTCAGCCACCTGAACGGCGCCGCACCGATACCCCTTAAG
>DASQDA010000280.1:0-2648 GCA_035634435.1 Polyangiaceae bacterium | reverse complement strand
GTGCTGTGCGTCCGCGTCGCCATCTCGTGCGTCAGTATGCCCGCCAGCATGTGCCTGGTCGCTCGGGGCGAGCCTCGGCAGACCATGATCGGACAGGTGGCGCGCTTCTGCACGGTCTGGATTGGCATGCCGGTGGGCTGGCACTTCTTCGGCTTGGAAGGCGCGCTGTGGTCGTCGGTGATCTCGGAAGTAGCCCTGCTCGTTGCGCTCTGGGTATCGTTCATCCGCCGCGGACTCTTACGCCCCCTGCGCGAGCTCATCGCACCCGCGACCTTTGGGGTGGGCATGCTGGCAGGGCTCGCGCTCCACGTGGTGGCGACACCCTGGTTCCAGGCCCTGATCCTCTACGTTCGCCACTTGCGACAGTGATGCGGCGCTCCCGGCGCTCATTCAGCGGCCCCGTGGCCGGCCGATTTCGGAAGGGCAGGATGCTGCGGCAAACGCCCTCCCACCGCAAGCCGACCGTGCTACTTGTTGAGGTGATCTCAATGTATTTCAGTCTGCTTCCCCGCAACGCGCACCTCGCCTTGCTGTGTGCATCAGCAAGGGAGCGCGATGCCAGCCAGGCTGAAGGCTTCCATCCACAGCGAGGCGCGCGGTGAGTGCATCTAGTGCGTCACGGATTCCTCTTCGCGGTCAGCTCGCTACCACGTCGGTCGCCGAGGTGCTGGAGCAACTGGAAGAGCAACGCACCACGGGCCGCGTCCACTTCGAGACCGACGTGGGCAATGCACAGGTTGCGTTCGTCGCTGGGCGGATCGTCGAAGCACACATGGGTGAGCTCGTCGGACAGGAGGCGCTTTTCCGTCTCCTGGGCATCGTGGACGGAGAATTCGAGGCCAGCGGTGAGCCCGTAGAGGCACGTGACCCCATTGCCGAAAGCGTCGCGCAGCTGATCAGCGAGCGCTCGGCGCGGGCGCTCGAATGGCGGCGACTTTCGGAGCAGGCGCCGCCCCTCTCATCCGTACTGAGGCTACTGCCGGCGGGCACTCGAGCACTGGTCGAGAGCACGGTGGAGCCGGACACGCGCACGCTGTTCGAGCTGATCGATGGTCAGCGAACGATCACCGAGCTCATCGCCGACAGCCGGCTCGACGCGGTAAAGGCGCTCGCCGCTTTGATCGCCTGGCTGAAGCGCGGCTGGGTGATCGAAAACTCGGTTGCCATGTCGCTCTTCCCCATGGGTAGCGACGACGCGGGCGTTTTCGAGGTGGTGCCGCCGAAGGCTCCGCCGATTGCGACGCTGCCTGCGAGTCAAGCGCCGTCACCGGGATTCAGCGGCGTTGCGCTGCGACGCAACACCGTTCTGGGGCTGGGCGTCCAGGCTCCGCCGGATCCGCGACTCGAGGTGCGGCCGGCGCCGACTGCGCCAGCAACCGCGTCGACGCAAGCCGCCAGCACCGAAGGGCGCGTGGCGACGGCGGAGGTGCGCCGAATCATCTCGGTGGAGGGCTCGAGCGCCGCAAGTGGCATCCCCCAGGCGGGGCCTTCCCGGCTCGAGCCGAAGGATCCCGGAGTGCCGGTTGCCGCTCCCAGTGCGGACGCGACGGCGGCGCCGCCGAGCACCGAGGCGCCGGGCTCCGGAGGGATGTTCAGCGCTGCCCCGGCTGACACGCACGTCCAAGCGCCGGAGACAGGCGCAGCACCCAACGCCAAATATGTCGGCCGTTACGAGGTCTTGTGCCGCATCGGTCGCGGCGGCATGGGTTCCGTTTATCTCTGCCGTTTGACGACGGAAGGCGGGTTCCGGCGGCTGTTCGCCTTGAAGCTGCTCAGAAGCCACTTGCTGCAGGACAGCGAGTCGGCTCAGCGTTTCATCGAAGAGGCTCGTCTGGCTGGCTACGTGCACCACCCCAACGTGGTCAGCGTCCTCGACGCCGGACTCCATGGCTCGCAGCCGTATCTGGTGATGGACTACGTCGAGGGCGGCAGCCTCAAACAGCTACTCTCGACGCGCCCTGGGGTTCGCGCCCCCGAGCTCATTCTCCCGATCGTGCTCGACGCGTTGGCTGGTTTGCACGCCGCGCATACGTTGGTGGGCGATGACGGCGTTCCACTCGAGATCGTGCATTGTGACGTGTCTCCGGAAAACCTGATCGTGGGCATCGACGGCGTCTGCCGTCTGACCGACTTCGGGGTCGCCAAACACGGGCCAGGCACCGGCGAGCGCGAGCAGGTGACCCACGGCAAGCCCGGGCATCTGGCTCCCGAGCAGATCCTCGGTAACCGCGTGGATCGCCGCGCTGATATCTTCTCGCTCGGTGTGGTTCTCTACAACGCGCTCACGGGCACCAAGCTGTTCGAAGCGCCGACGCTCGAGGAAACGCTGGAGCTTACTTGCACCCGCCGGATCGAACCGCCGAGCACCGTCGGTTTGCGGCCACCGCCGAGCCTGGACTTCGTCTGTATGAAGGCGCTCGAGCGCGAGCCCGAACGGCGTTTCGATACGGCCGAGGAAATGATGATGGAGCTCCGTCGCATCGCCCTGCGCGAGAATCTGCTCGCGCCGACCAGTGACATCGCGGGTTGGGTCCGCGAGTCGGTCGGAAGGGAGCTGACGCAGCGACGGCTTGCGTTGCTCGACGCATCACGCCGCGCGCCGCGCGCCGCCGCCCCCGCTCGCGTCGAGGGGGCCCCTCAAGACGCGC
>DASQDA010000279.1:0-2683 GCA_035634435.1 Polyangiaceae bacterium | reverse complement strand
GGCGCGGCGGCGTTGGTGCTCGCCTTTGGCGCGAACGTCTGGTTTGCCGCCAGCGGGATGGAGGTGCTGCCTCTCGCCTGGCTGCTGCTGCGAGCCGTCCGGCGCGCTGCGGAATGGTGCGAGGAGCCGGCACGTTTCCGTCGCGGCCGGCGCCGTGAGCTCGTGGCCCTCGCCTGGCTCTTGCCACTGATGCGTCCCGAAGGCGTGCTCGGGACGCTGCTCGTCGGCAGCGTGCTCGGTCTGCGGCCCCGCGCGGGCTCGCGGCTCTGGGGTTTGCTCGCGGTCGCAGGGACGTTCTTGCCCGCCAGCATCAACTGGCTGCTGACGGGTCAGCTTTCGTCGACCACGCTGCACGCCAAGTGGTTGCCCCTGAATCCCTATGTCACGCCCGCTTCACTGCTTGCGGCGTTCGTCGATTACGTGGAGCTGTTGGTCACGACCTTGCTCAACGGCGAGGTCTGGAGCGCGCTGTTCCTGCCGCTCGGCAGCGCGCCCGTCGCGCTCGCTTGTCTGATTGCGCTGCCGCTTGCGGGCCTGGACCGGCACTTGCGACCCCGAGCAACGCTGCTGACCCTGCTGGCGCTCGGTATCTTGATCCCGGCCAGCTACGACTGCCCGCTGTGTAACCGGCTGCGCTATCTGTGGCCGTTCTTTCCAGCGTGGATGGTCGGTGCCGCAGCCCTGGCCGAGCGCGTCGCTCGACCCTTCGCACGCCGCGCAATCGAGCTCGAGGCAGAGGGACCGCTGAGCATTGGAAGCTTCGCGGGTGCCCTGGCCGGGTATCTACCGTTCGCGGTGGAGGACATCAGCGCCAGTACCCGCGCCATTTACGACCAGCAAGTTTGGCTCGCATCGTGGGCTCGCGACTCGCTGCCGAAATCCGCGAGGATCGGCGTCAACGATACGGGCGCAATCAGCTACTACACGGGCCGGCAGACCTTCGACATCGTGGGGCTGACCACGCTGGAGGAAGCCCGCTACTGGACGGCCGGACCTGGGTCGCGCTTCGAGCACTACGAGCGGCTCGGACCTCGGCGCCTGCCGACCCACTTCATCGTGTACCCACAATGGTTCGCCATCAGCGCCTTGCTGGGTACCGAGCTTGCCGAGCGGACGATCCGCGGCGCGACCATCCTGGGCGGTGAGCACATGGGCGCGTACGTCGCCGACTATTCACGCTTGGGCTCCGGCGAGCGCCCAGACGCAACGCTGGCGCGCGGTAGGACGGTGCTCGACACGCTCGACGTGGCGGATCTGGAAAGCGAAGCCCAGCACGGCTACCAGCTGCTCGACGCAGAGCAACGGCACAACCTGGTGCTGGACGCCGGTGACAAGCTGGACGGCGCGCGCCAGGGCCGCGAGCGGGACATGTTCGAGCTGACGCTTCAGCCCCGTGGCACCTTGCTACTGCGCGTGGCAACCGAGACGCCGCAGACGCTCCGGGTTCGCTTGCAAGCCCGCGAGCTTCGCGTGGCCGTTCCCGCTGCCACCTGGCACGAGACAGGCATTGAGCTGCCTGCGGACCTGGTCCCGGGCCGCACGAGCGTCACGGTGCTGGCCAGCAGCGGCACCTTCACAAGCCTGCACTACTTTTCGCTGGCCCCTTGAGACGGTCGAAGCCTGCCGAACGCGAGGAGGCTGGCGGGCCGCGGCGAGCCGCTGCTATATCGCGCAGATGCGCAAGCGGCTGCTGGGCACGACAGCGCTCGAAGTGACCGAGCTCGGGCTTGGCACGTGGGGGCTTTCTGGGGACGGCTATGGACCGGTGGCCGAGAAGGAGCAAGACCGCGTCATCGAGCGCGCGCTTGCGGTTGGCATCCGGTTGTTCGACACGGCCGATTGCTACGCCCAGGGCAGCATGGAAAAGCGCCTCGGCTCGCGCCTGAAGGGGGACGCCTCGGTCTTCATCGTCACCAAGCTTGGAACCCGCCGCGACACTTCATGCAAGGACTTCTCGAGCGCCTATTTGCGCGAAGCGTTCGAGCGCTCGCGCGAACGTCTGCAGCGCGAGCGGCTCGACTGCGTGCTGCTTCACAACCCGTCAGCGAAAGCTTTCGAGGGTGACCAACTCCGCGAGCTCTTCGAGTCCCTGCGAAGCAGCGGTGCCCTCCGCTGCTGGGGAGCTAGCATCGGTAGCGTCGAGGCGGGTCGAGCAGCGCTCGCCGCGGGCGTCGACGTGCTGGAGCTCCCTTACAACATGTTCCACACGCAGGAGCTCACGGGCTTGGAGACCGACTTCTACTCGCGCGAGGTGGGGGTCCTGGCAAGATCGGTGCTCGCCCACGGGCTTCTTTGCGGTCTGTGGCCACAAACCAAGGACTTTGGCGGGGGCGACCACCGCGCAGAACGCTGGAGCCGTGATGCCTTGCGGCGTCGGCTGGAGCAAATCGCACGCGTGCGTCCCCTGCTTTCGGAGAAGTTGCCCTCCTTGCGCGCCATCGCGTTGCGCTTCGTGCTCGAGCACGCGCGCGTGAGCTCGGCGGTACTCGGCCCGCGGAGCGTACCGCAGCTCGACCAGTTGGTGCGTGAGGCCGGCCGGGAGCCTCCATACATCGATCCGGAGCGCTTTCAGCAAATCCGCGATCGGCTGAGTGAAGTGGGGATCTGGCTGTGACGCGCGAAGAGCTTGCCACGTTGGTCGGCATCGTGGCTGAGGCCGCGGAGCTCGTGCGCAGCATCTACG
>DASQDA010000278.1:0-2505 GCA_035634435.1 Polyangiaceae bacterium | reverse complement strand
CGTGCCTCGATCGCGTGTTGATCCCACAAGCACTGCAGCCCCAGCGCGATGAGGTTCGGATCGTTGGGGGAAAGCTCGAATCCCGTCTTGTAGTGAGGCCAGCCCTTCTCTGGCTGCCGCATACGGCACAAGGTGTCGCCGTAGTAGACGTGGGCCATCGCCCACTCGGGCGCAAGCTCCAGCGCGCGGCGGTTGGCTTGCAAGCGCTCCTGCAGGTCGCCGCGCGCGCCGACCATCACGGAGTAGTTGAGATGCGCCTTGGCACTGTTCGGCACCGCGCGTCGCGTCGAGCGCCAGAATGTGAGATCGTCGCTGTAGTCACACGCATGCGAGCGCGCTTGCAACATTTGCACGGCGAAGAAAGCGCTCACCAGAGTGACGCCCACGCGCGGGCGGCATTGGGCCAGGCACTGCTGGAGCACCACGGCGAGGAGCAGCGCGGAGCCGAACGCAGGCAAGTACCAGAACCGCTCAGCGCGCACGGTGGGCAACAGCACGGCGATGTTGGAGTGCGGGAAGTAGGCGACGGGTAACCACATGGCGCCGAATGCGACCGCTCGAAGCCGACCCAGCGCGGGGGCGGAACCGTCGCTCCAACGTCGCTCGCGGATGAGAGAGTAGACCCAGCTGCACAACCCGAGCAAGGGCAGCGCCACCAGCAGAAAAGCGCCAGCGATGCTGCCGCTGAACAGCAGCTTGGTGGGCACTGGCTCCTGCGGGAACGAATAGTCGCCGCTCAGCTTCCAGGGAAACAGCAGCTGACCCAGGCCACGCGCGTACACGCGCAAGGCGCCCGCGATGCGATGAGCGGGCTCGGCGCTGCCGAGGGGGTTGTTGATGGGGTCGTTTGGTAGCTGGGGCTGGCGAAACCAGCGCAGAAATTGCTGCAGACTCTGCTCGAGCCACGGAGTGTCTCGGGGCAGCGGAGCCGCCAGCTCGTGCGCGACCGACACCGGGAAGAAGTGTCGACGCACCTCCGTGTAAACGAACAAGGCGGCGCAGGCCGCCACCACGGCCATCAGCGCGCGCAGCAGCCGCCGGGGCTTTTCGTGAAACGCAGGCGCGCTCACCAGCGCCGCCCAGCCGATCAGCGGAACACCCACGATGGCGCTCTCCTTGGAGAACAAACCGAAGGAAAGTCCCAGGAAGACGCCCCCGGGCATCGCCCACATCGGCAGCCGCAACGCCGCGATGGCGGTGAGCACACCCAGACCGCCCAGCACATCAGCGATGCCAACGACACCCGAGACGGCTTCCGTGAGCACGGCGCACGCAACGAAGCAGCCGCCTGCTAGCCAGGAGAGGCTGCGATCGCGAGTCAACGTCAAGCTCAGGCTGGCGACCAAGGCGCCGTTCACCGCATGCCCCACGACGTTGACCCAGTGGTGCAGAAAGGGCAGCTGGCTCACACGCCAGAGCGCGCGCCAGACGAGGTTCGGAATTGGGCGGTACGAGCCGATACTCCGCTCGGGCGGCAACCCCCAGAAGTCGCGTCGCAGCGCGTCCCAGAACGCAGTGCCGTTACCGTTGACGTACGGGTTGGCGAGCAGCGCTTCTTGCTCGTCGAAGATGTAGTTCGACAGGGGGCTGCGCACGAAGAGCAGCGCCGAAACCACCAACGCCGGCGTGAACGCAGGCCAGAAAGTGGGCTCCTGCTCGGCAAAGTAGTCACGCAGCGATCGCAGAGCGGAGCCGAGCCACCTCGTGAGCACGTGCCGGGGTGGGGTCGTAGCGGGGGGCGCTTCGAGGTCGGGCAGGGGCAAAGCTCTGGCTGGGCTATGCCACGCGCGCGGATGTTTGTGTCACTCAGCGAGGAAATTGCTCTAACGTCCGCGGGGTGACGGACCCTGTGCGCTTCGACGGCTGTGAAGTGGTGGCAAAGATCCACGCCGGCCCGATCTCCGAGCTCTACAAGGCCATTCAGCGCCCGCTCGGCCGACCGGTGCTGATCAAGTCGATCGGCTCGAGTATCCTGCCTTCCTCTCCGTTCGCCGCTTCGCTCGAGCGCGAGGCGCTGCTGCTCTCGGAGCTCGACCATCCGAACATCGTCGAGCTGCATGACTTCGTGCGGCGTGAGGACCGCATGTGGATCGTGCTGGAGCACGTCGACGGGTGGTCGCTGGAGGAGATGCTCACACGCTGCGGTAAGCTCGGAGAAGCGGCCGCCTTGGGTATCGCGGTGCAGGTCGCGCGCGCGCTGGCGCACGCTCATGAAAAGGGGGTGTGCCATCGCGACATCAAGCCCCGTAACCTGCTGGTCTCACGGCGAGGCGAGGTGAAGGTCATCAACTTCTCGGTGGCCTCGGCAGAACGCTTACCCACCGCGCCAGAGCTGCTCGATGCGGGCGCGAGTTACCTCGGCCCTTCCTACATGTCGCCCGAGCAGATCCTGGGTGAGCCGCCCGACCCGCGCAGCGACCTGTTTTCATTGGGCGTGGTCCTCTACGAGAGCCTCGCCGGCGAATGACCCTTCACCGCGGCCGACGAACGCAACGAGTCGTTGCG
>DASQDA010000277.1:0-3216 GCA_035634435.1 Polyangiaceae bacterium | reverse complement strand
GTGCGCTGGAAGGTCCGCGACCTGGCCTCCGAGACGCTGCTGCACGACGACTTTCCAGACGCGTGGCGGCGCTGGTTTCGGGCCGCCGGCGCCGCTCTGCCCGGCAACGTGCCGCAGACGGAGTTCACGGACTCGGCCATGCTGGTGGAAGCCGCCGTGCGCGCGCAGGGTGTCGCCTTGGCGCGCTGGTCGCTCGTTGCGGACGAGCTCGGCTCCGGCCGCTTGCGAGCGGTGTTTCCCAAGATTGCTCCGCTGCCGACCGGGCTTGCCTATTACCTGGTGAGCCCGCGCGAGAACCTGCGGAGGCCCGCTGTAAGCGCTTTCCGGACGTGGGTTATCGAGGAGGTGAGGCAGCTGACGACGCCCGAGCTGACAGTAAGGTGATGGCAGTGAGTTCTTTCACGCACCATCGTGAAGGCACGTGCAACCGACGCCTATTGCTACCTATTGCCGTCAGCTGAAGCCGCTTCTACCTCGCGAGGTATTCGCGCCCGCTCGCTCTCGGCTCCTCTGGCTACCCGCTCATCTGAGCGTGATCGCCCTCGCCACGCTCGCGCTCGCATCCGGCTGGGGCGGCTGGCCGCTGTGGCCGCTGCTCTCGCTGGTCATCGGGACGAGCTTCGCCGGGCTGACCTTCCTCGGTCACGAGACGCTGCACGGCGCCGTGCTGCGGGGCCGCGCGTTGCCGCGTCTGGTCGGATTCATTGGTTTCCTTCCGTTCGTTATCTCACCGCGGCTCTGGGTTGCCTGGCACAACCGCGTGCACCACGGCAATACGAATCGCTAGCAAACGCGGATTCCTTGTGCGGCGGCAGCACCGACTCGCGTTGCTCGAAACCGCCGTTGGCGTGGCCATCTGGAGCAGCCTCGCCTGGCTGATCGGCACCACGGCGTTAGTGTTCGCATTCGTGCTGCCACTCTTCTTCGCCAATGCGCTGGTGATGGCGCACATCTTAACGAACCACAGCTTGAGCCCGCTCACCGCCGTCAACGATCCGCTCAGTAACTCGCTGAGCGTCACGGTGCCCCGCTGGTTCGAGTGGCTCACGTTGGGCTTCGGCTACCACGTGGAGCATCATCTGTTTCCCGGCATGAGCGCTCGCTACGGCGCGCAGGTGCGCGACTTGGTGCGCAAGCTCTGGCCCGACCGTTACCAGTCGCTGCCGCTCAGCCGCGCCCTGCTGTCATTGCACCGGAGCCCGCGCGTCTACAAGAACGACACGACCTTGATCGATCCGCACACCGGGCGCGAGTGGAAGGCTCTCGGCCCGCCCTCAACGATCGCTTGAACGCACGAAGGGCACGAAGCGAACGTCGCTGAGCCACGCGGTCGTGAATTTCTCCGGGCTGCCAGGAGCGTTGCGCAGCCAGAGCTGAAGCTTTTGCGTTTCGTCCCGTGGCCCGACGGGGATCACGAGCCTGCCGCCAACGGCCAGCTGATCGAGCAGCGGTTGCGGCACCTGCTCGGGCGCCGCTGTCACCACGACGACGTCGAATGGCGCCGCTTGGGGCCAACCGGCGTAGCCATCGCCCACGCGTAGCTGCACCTTGTAACCCAGGCCTTCCAGATTGCGGCGACCGAAGGCGGCGAGCTCCGGCAGGTACTCGATGCTGAAGGTCTCCTTGCACAGCTCGGCGAGCACGGCAGCCTGGTAGCCGCTGCCCGTGCCGATCTCCAGGCAACGGTCCGTCGGCTTCGGGGCGACGGCCTGGCTCATCATGCCGACAATCAGCGGTTGGCTGATGGTTTGGCCCCAGCCGATCGGCAACGGGTGATTGGCGTAAGCGGCGCCTCGCGAGGCCTCCGGTACGAACGCGTGCCGCGGAACGCGTGCGAGCGCCGCCAGCACGCGCGGCTCGTCCACACCTTCGGACCGGACCTCTTGCACCAGCTGCTCACGCTCATTTCGCCGCTCGCCAAAGGCTGCGGCGGTGCCGCCTGGCTTGGCGGCGGCTTCCGTCTTGGGAACGGTTTTGCCGGCCACCGGCCCACCTCGTGTCGCGTCTTGAGCGCAGCCGCTCGTGAGGCTCCCTGCGGCAGCGGCGACGACGGTTGCGGCGACGACACTCGCCGCGCGCGATGGACGCGAGCCGCAGCGCACGGACGGTCTGGGTTGCAAGTAGGTTCGAGCCACAGCACACCTCCTCCTTCGTCAGTCTCCGAGCGGATGCCGCAGTTGCACGGCGCTCAAGCTGGCGTTGTCCGTAAGATCGAGACGCAGTGGCGTCATGGATACGTAGCCGTGATCCATGGCCCATCGGTCGGTGCCCTCTTCCGTCTCTTCCACCGGGAAAACCGTGAACCAGTAGTGCTGGCGACCCATGGGATCCTTGGCCGGCACGATCTTGCCGTCGTAGTGCCGCACCGACTGGCGCGTCCAGCGCATGCCGCGCGGGTTTTCCGGGAAGTTGACGTTGACCAAGGTGAGATCCAGGTCCGACATGAGGATGCCGAGCACCTGGGTCAGGTAAGGTGCCATGCGCTGGAAGTCCGGTTCGTCAGCCGTCACCGGGGTGCTCAGCGCGACGCCGCGCACGCCGAGCAGTGCGGCCTGTTTGGCTGCGGCGAGCGTGCCTGAGTGCCACATGGAGTTGCCCAGGTTGGGTCCCAGGTTGATGCCAGAGAGCACGATGTCGGCCTTGTCCCAGGCGGAGAGACCCACGGCCACGCAATCAGCAGGTGTGCCGTCCACGCGGTACGCTTCGTGGCCTTGCACCTGTGTGCGCCGGAAGGATAGCGGGCGATTGTGTGTGACGGCATGGCCGGTGGAAGAACGCTCAACGTCCGGCGCGACGATGCGTACGGTTCCGAATTGTTGCGCCGCCTCGGCGAGGGCCAAGATGCCGGGGCTGTAGATGCCGTCGTCGTTCACGATCAGAATGTGCATGTTGCTCCTGGTGCGAATCGTGCATCCCCCAGGCTGACGGGCCGCCACTCGGGGTGCTGACCCCGTGAGCCTGCCGCGCGCCGGAGAAAAAGATGCGAGTGCTTCTGTTCCACAATCCTTCATCGGGAAGCGAAGATCATACCGACGCGGAGTTGATCGACGCCATTCGTCACGCGGGCCATGAAGTGACCCTGCAAGCAGCGACCGAGGCTGAGCTGACTGTGGGACTGAAAACGGGCGATTGCGAGCTGCTGGTCGCTGCGGGCGGTGACGGAACGGTGGACGCGGCTGCGCGTGCGCTCGCCGGCTCCGCGGTGCCGCTTGCCAT
>DASQDA010000276.1:0-10098 GCA_035634435.1 Polyangiaceae bacterium | reverse complement strand
GTTGCTCGGTAGCTGTCGCGCGGCGCTCGAGCTCAAGCGTGAGGTGGACGTGGCGGTACTCGACCTCGAGCTCGAAGACGGCAGCGGCGTCGATGTCGCGCTGGAGCTTCTGGCCAGCCACAGAGCGCAGGCGATCGTCTTCTTCACGGGTGCCTCTGACCCCGATTTGCTGGCTCGTGCGGGCCGCGTGGGCCCGGTGCTCGTGAAGGGCCAATCCCCCTCGGATTTGGTGCAGGCCGTGGCGACCAGCCTGTCGGGACCCGCCAGTCGGCTGCGTGGACACGCGGTCAGGCGCACTGCAGCTTCACATCGCTGAGGCCGCCCTACAGCGCGGTCGAGGCCGCGAGCGACGCGAGCAGCACGATGAGATAGGGCATGGACGCGAAGAACACGCGCCGAGCCCACTGCGTCTCGTTTTTCACGGACAAGCCCGCCGTGGCGAGCGCCAGGAACGACAGTCCCGACGCGATACAAACGACGGCGTAGCCCATACCGGCGAGCCCCAGAGCAACCGGCGACAAGGAAGTGGCAACCAGCACCGTCGAGTACACCGCTATTTCGACCTTGGTGCGCTGTACGCCGTGCACGACCGGCAAGACGCGCATGCCGGCGCGCGCATATTCGTCGCGACGGAAGATCGCGATGGCGAGAAAGTGCGGCAATTGCCAGACGAACAGGATCGCAAACTCGCTCCAGGCCAGGGCCGACAGCGATCCGGTCACGCTCGCCCAGCCAATCAGCGGGGGAATGGCGCCCGGCACGGCACCAACCCACAGAGCCATCGGCGTCACACGCTTGAGCGGCGTGTAGAGCGCCACGTAGCTGACCAGCGCCGCGATGGTCAAAACCGCTGGCAGCGTGCCAACGAACGCAAACAGCAAGGCCAATCCCAGAGCTGCCAGGCCCAAGGAAAAGGCGACTGCCTGCTCGACCGTGAGCCGACCGGTGGGCAACGGCCGCGTGCGAGTGCGGCGCATCAGCCGGTCGCTGTCGCGCTCGATGACCATGTTCAGCCCGTTCGCGGACCCCACGACGCAGCCGGTGCCCACGATGGTGATGAGCAAGCGAGCGAGCGAAAGCTGACCGGGCGCCGAGAGTGCGCCGCACAGCGTGGTCATCACGACGAGACCGCCCACCCCCGGCTTCGTGAGCTCGACCAAGGCCGCCAGGAAACGCGTCGCTTCCCGCTCGGGGAGGGCAGGCTCGGCGGGACTTTCAACGCTGTATGGACCGGAGGGGAGCACCATTACCGTCTTTCGTCGTCCTCGGGCTGGTCACCGCCGCTCGTCTCCCCTTTAGCGGGCAGGAGCTTCGGTTCGCTTTGGGTCACAATCACGCTGCGCGGTGGGGGCTTCGCTGGCTGCTGGCTTTCCCGCAGCGTCTTGCGAAAGGTCCTGACGCCTTCTCCGAGGCCGCGGCCAACGACGGCCAGTCGGTCGCCTCCATAGAGCAACAGCAGGAGGAGGGCGATGAGAATGATGGCCGACAAACGCCGACTCCGGCGCGTCGCCAAAAGCCCGACGCAGACGGCCACCTACCATCAAGCCAAGGAGCCGGCAACGCTATCCAGGGCCGGCGGCGCCGTTTTCCGCGGAGCGGCCGGGCCTCCAGCGTCGCGCCAGCGCGAGGCCCCACGACGCCACACACAGGACCATGGGACCGGTCGCGGCCGCGAGCCAGTACGAGCTGCCCTGAGCGTGAATGCGATCGAGCCAGTACTGCACGCCGACGAGCGTCAGGCCGGCAGCCAGCCCTGCCGTCACGCCGAACACGAAACCCCAGCGCAGGGGGCGCAGCAGAAGAATGCCAGTGGTCATCGTCAAGATCAGGGCGAACGCATTGCTCGACAGCCGTGACAGCAAGGGCACGCTGCGCGAGCGCCCCCAGGGCGCCAGGCCGCGAATGCTTGCGTGTCGCACCGCAAGCCGAAGCGGAGGCCGCGCCCCCCTCGCCGGCAAGCGCAAGCTGAGGTCCGACAAGCTGAGCTCACGCAGATCGGGGCTCACCTTGATGGCAGTCGCCTCAAAGCGGGATCCGCCACCCAGCGGAGACGGTCCGGAGACGAGGGCCGCGGCGGCCGTGGCGCACGTCCATTCCACACCCACCAGCGGTACGTGAACGCGGCGCGAAGGCGTGAGAGGGCAAGTCGTTCGGGCTGCATCGAGCAGCTCTTGCGCCAAGAGCCCTGGGGCGACCTCCTTTCCGGGATCAAAGGTAAGCACTGCGCCCACACTCAGCACGCTGAACAGAGCGAAGACCCCGAGCGCGGTGCGCAACGGAGCGCCCGCGCACCAGCTGCCCAGAGCGCACGCGGGCACTGCAATCAGCAGCGTCACCTCGAAGACGGTGGCCGCGAGTGGTCGCGCGAACGGCAACCACAGCGAAAAAGGCACGTCGTCGAGCGCCATGTCGCGCAAACGCGCCGCTGAAACCAGCGTGGCGATGCACACGACGGCAAGGTAAACGCCGAGCGACCGGCCAAGGACCATCCGCCCGGATCAGAGCACTAGCGGCGGGCACACGAAAGATAAAAAACCGGACGCGGAGCTGATTCGTTTCTCCGATGGTGACGCTGGGGAACCTCACGCCGCGGAGTTTCAGAATGCGAGCGCGGCGCGCCTTTGCAGCATTCGGTGATGGTGTATGCTCCACAGTCGAATCTCCGAGGGAGATCGCGCACCGGAACAACCGGTAAGCGAAAGAGGACAAGATGCGGCATCTTCCGTCGGTTCTGGCTTCTGCAATCGTAGTAACGCTCTCCGCGACCTCGGGCATCGCCCACGCGCAGGAAGCATCCCCCACAGGCAAGGGCGTCATAGGAGGCGCTTTATTAGGCGCCGAGCTCGTGCTCGCCATCGAGGCGGCCTTCGACGTTCAGTCCACCTGGGCGTACATCGGCGGCGGCGTGGCAGGTGCAGTGGCTGGCGGGGTCGGTGGCTACTTCATCGAGCGCGACAGCACCACGCGTCTGCCCATGATCATGCTGGCCGGTGGTATGGCACTGGCGATTCCGACGACGGTCGCAGTGTTGAGCGCCACCTCGTACGAGCCCCCGGCTGACTACGTTCAGGACACCCCGCCCACCGATGAGCCTGTTGCCGATCCGCCGCGTCCGGACGCGCCCCCCACCGGGACGGTGCCTCGACAGTCGCGCTCCGTCACGCCGGGCGAGAAGAAGCGGGCGCGCACGCGAGCGCCAGCGCTGCTCGACTTCGAGCCCACGCAAGTGACGCTGAGTGTCCCTGCGGTGGAGCTGCGCGACGTCTACACGCAGCGTGAGATCGCGGAGCTCGGCGTGAGCCAGGCCACGGAAGTGCGCATTCCGGTGGTCAGCGTTCTGTTCTGACGTCGCGCGCTGCTGACGTTTGCAGCAGCCTTCCCGGGGAGATGGTCCAGCGTTGCGCCGAGCAGCGTGCACTCAGATGAGTGTGCTGCTCGGCCGTCAACGCCCGGCACTCGAACCGCCGTTGCATCGCGTCCGCGCGGAGCTCCGCGGCGTGACGCGTGCCTTGCTGTCATGCACCGAGGAGTCGGTAAAGGTAGCATAATTACCGGCAAAACCCGTAGACGGCCCTTTGCTTTGCCGGAGCGCAACCGTTACCATCCGAGGTTGCGGTGCATTCTCCGCACCCACTTGGAGCATCGGTCACCAAATATGGCACAGCCTGCCCCGCAAAAGCCTGGCAGCCCAGCTCGCAGCCGCCGCAGCGAGGACCCTGCACTCGGCAAGGTCATCGCCGGTCGCTATCGCCTCGAAGCGCGTATCGGCGAAGGCGGCATGGGCATCGTGTACCGCGCCCGGCATGTTCTCATCGACCGGGTCGTCGCCGTAAAGCTCATCCGCCCCGACCTCCGCGGCGAGACGCATCTGCGCGCGTGGATGCTGCGTGAGGCGCGTGCCGCCAACCGCGTGGACCATGCGCACATCATCGATATCCACGACATCGGCGAGACGGACGAGGGCGAGCTCTATCTGGTCATGGAGTACCTGGTGGGAACTCCCCTGTCGACGGAGCTAGCACGCGGTCCAATGCCGCTCGCTCGCGGTGTCGATATCCTCGAGCAGATGGGCGCCGCACTCACCCGTGCGCACGACCTGGGGGTGGTGCACCGCGATCTCAAGAGCGACAACATCCTGCTGACCCAGCGCGGTGGACGCAAAGACTTCGTCAAGATCTTGGACTTCGGATTGGCTGCGTTGGCGCATGACCCGCGGCTGGCGCCCAAGGGCGCCGTGTTCGGAACCCCCGAATACATGTCTCCCGAACAGGCCCGCGGCGAGCAAGCCGGACCGCACTCGGATCTCTACGCCCTCGGAGTGCTGTTCTTCGAGATGCTCACGGGACAGCTGCCGTTCCGCGCCAGCGACCGCGACACGCTGCTCGAGATGCAGCGGACGTCGGCGTCGCCGCGCCCCTCTTCGATTAAGAAGGAGTGCCACCCGGTCGCGGAACGCATCGTGCTGAAGCTGCTGGAAAAGGAGCCTCGCAAGCGCTACCGCGACGGCCATCATTTGCTCGAGGAGCTCAAGGCGCTGCAGCGCTCCTTGCCCAGCACCTCCTGGGAAAAAGAGAACGAGTCGGCGCCCGCGGCGCCGCTGCCACCGGCTCCCCCGCGGTCGCCAGGCGTTCCGGAGTGGGCAACGCGTGCGGGCCTGTTCGCGCGCATGCTGGCTCGGGCCTATCCGTCTGCCAACGCACCTGCCGAGCTGGTGCAGACCCTGTCGACGCTGTGGGATGTGGCTGCCAAAGCCAACGGCCTGGAGGGCGAGGTCGCAAGCCACACACGAAAGCTCGAGGCGCTCGAGCGGCGCGGCCGCGCCTTGCGGGCCGAGATTGGCCGCAAGGTCGAGGAGCTGGCGCAGGAAGAATCACGCGTATTGCGTGAGGCCGCCGCGTACGGCGAGGAAGAAGAGGCCGCACGACGTGAGCTCGGGCGCGCGCAACAGACGGCGCAGGAGCGCATGACCATCGCCGACCAGGCGGAGCGGGCTAGCAAGGGCACGCGCACGATCTACGAGCAGGCAGGCGCCGCTTCGGCCATGGTGGAAGCGCAGCGCCAGTGGCTAAAAACCCGCGAAGCGCGGCGTGTGTCGCGTGAAGCCACCGCCGTCGACATGCGGCGGCAAATCGAGGAGCTCCGCTCGCAGCTGGCTCGTTATGCCGAAGCGCTGGAGGAGGATCTGACGAGCGGTCGTGAGAAGGTCGCGACGCGCACGCGCGAAGGATTGAAGTACGAAAAGGCGTTCCTCGATGCCTCGCATCTGCTCGTCACGCATCTGAAGGGCAAGCCGGAGTGTCGCGATCTGATGAACGAGCTCTTGGCAGCGGACGGCGTCGAGGCCGATACGGGTTCCACGAATGTCCCCGCGCGGGTCGCGGAAGCCGTTTGAGGGTGTGAACGCCGTCGCAACCGGGGCGTTCCTGCTTGCTCTTGGCGTCGCCTTCGGAGCCTTTGGCGCCCACGCGCTCGGCGACGTGGGCCCCGAGCGGCTGCGCTGGTGGACGACGGCAGCCCAGTACCACTTCATTGCGGCCTCCGGTGTGCTGGCGCTGGGCCTCTTGCGGTTGGCCCGCCCGGTGAGCATGGCGCCGCTGTGGTTGTTCAGCGCGGGCCTGCTGCTTTTCAGTGGCTCGCTGTACGCGATGGCGTTGGCGGGGCCGCGGTGGCTTGGCGCGGTCACCCCAATCGGAGGCTTGTGTCTGATGGCGGGATTCGCCTGGCTGGGCATGGCAGCCTTACGAGCGCGCGCCGCCGCACCCCCGTCTTGACCACGCCAGCGGGTCACAAATTTGCCCCCGGCACCCCAGTCCGTGTATCCCCGAAGGCCGGCACATGGCGCAGCTGTCCTCGCATCCGCTGCCCGCGAGCGCTCTCCGGGTCGCTGCATTGCAGCGCATCTACGCGAGCACGCCCAGCGCCCCGAGCGCCGGCGTGGCGGCGCATCCGACGCCGACGCCGCCGCCGATCTCGGAGCGTCGTAGCAGGCCGAGCACCACCATTGCGGCACCGTCTGGTCCCCGTCCACGACTCCTGAGTGAGCGCTACGAGCTGCTCGAGTATCTCGACAGTGGCGGCACCGCCGAAATCTTCGTAGCTCTCGACCGTCACACCGGACGGCAGGTGGCGGTGAAGATCCTCAACGACAAGGCACACGCCGACCCGTTGTTGAGGGGCTACTTCCTCGCTGGCGCCCGCGCGGCTCTCCGCATCCGTCATCCCAATGTAGTGCGGGCGGAGGCGGTGCTCGAGCGGCCAGAGGGCTCGCCGTTTGCGGTGATGGAGGTCATTGCGGGCAAGCCGCTCTCGAGCGTGCTCGCGAACCACGGCGCCTTGCCGCCGCTGATGGTCGCAGAGCTTGCCATCCAGGCCGCCGCGGGTCTGGACGCCGCACATCGCGCCGGCGTGGTCCATTGCGACGTCAAACCGGAGAACCTGTTGATCGGGCGACGGGGCTGCGGCCGCCTTCAGCTCAAAGTCATCGACTTCGATCTGGCGGCCCTCAATGCCGAGGACGAGCCGCACGAGCACCCGATGCTCCGAGGCACGGCCAAGTACATGTCCCCTGAGCAGGTGGTGGGCGACCGAATCGACGCCCGCACCGACGTGTACTCGCTGGGGATGGTTCTGTTTCGCATGCTCACGGGCCACCTCCCCTTCGAGCTGGAGCTCAGCGCCACCCTGCTCTGGCACCAGCTGGTCTCCCGACCGCCGCCCCCTTCCTGGCTGTGCGACGACGTCGACGCGCGGCTCGAAGCCATCGTGCTCAAGGCCCTGCGCAAGGCGCCCCAGAATCGCTACGCGACCATGAGCTTGATGCTGGCCGATCTGCATGCGTGGCACGCCGGTCAACCGCTACTAGCGGAGCGACCGCTGCCGCAGCCCGACGTGTTCGTGGCCCGCCGCGAGACAGCCCGCGCGGCGGCACAAGCGATCGTGCATTGCGTGCAACGCGGCGCCGCAACGCCCTAGGTGCTTTGCGGCAGCTTGGTGGCGAAGAAGGCCCGTAACTTAACCAGCGTCTGAGCGTCGCGTGGCAAGGACGGCGCCGCGTATTCGCGGGCGAAAGCGCGCACGACCTCGGCGAGCCCCTCAGCCTCGGAGGCGTCAGTCAACACCTGCTCGACACTGCGCCCCCGCGCCGAGACACTTTGCAGTGCAGTCACATGCGCCGTGAGGCGCGCATAGTTGGTAGCCAGGAACTCGCCGACGAGCGCCGCGTCGACCACCAGTTGCGCGAGCTCCTCGCTCCAGCCCTCGCGTTCCGCTGGGTCACACTGCTCGAGCGCAACGCGCAACACGAAAGCATCGTCGAGGTAACCAAGGTCCTGAAGCCCGTCCGGGATGAGGTCCACCGACTTCACCAGGTACACGAGCGCCTTGGCTGCCGCGCTGCGCACCGCGGGTGTCCGTTGGACTTCGAGCAGTGGAAGTAAACGAGCAGCGTCTTCCCCTAGCGTGCGAAGCCAGCTCTGGAAGGCGTCGAGATGGCGGAGCTCCAGCGAAGCCGAGGGATCCATGGAAGGCGCCAGAGCTACACCTTTCGCGGTCCAGCGCCAAGCGGCTGGTTGGAAGGCTGGATCGAGCTCTCATATCCTGGAGATTGCCGGCCCTTTCACGCTCGCATCCAACGTCGTCCGCTTCGACGCCAGCTCGAGCGCTGCTCCGCATGGCCTGCCGACGACCCGGCGACACTCTGCCTCAGCTCCCAGAGTATGCGCTCGCGAGTGGCGCCCAGCCGCTCCGTCGTCCGCAGTCGCGCGCGCGCAGTCGTGGTCATGGTCCACCTCCGCGACTCCCAGGGTGGGCACCATGGATGGGTGATCGCATGAGGCGCGTCGACCGCTACGCCATCAGCAATGGCTCGCGTGCGTGCAGCAGCGCTCGTGACTGACGGAATTCGCCAGGCAAGCGCGCGATTCAGCGTGCCACGAGCTCTGTACCTTTGGGATTGTGACCTCGCCAATCGCGCTTTGAGTTATCGTCGAGTGGTGAGTCCGCGAGCGCGGGCTCGCTAGCGGACTGACTTCGGATGACAATACGCATCCTCGTAGCGGAAGACTCGCCGACCGCTCGTGCCTTGTTAGTCGCCATCTTTCGCGAAGACCCGGAGCTGGAGGTGATCGGCGAAGCCATCGACGGGATCATGGCCGTGCGTATGGCCAAGTCCTTGCGCCCGGACGTCATCACGATGGACCTGAACATGCCGGGGCTCGATGGTTTCGAAGCAATCCGGCGCATCATGGCGGAGGCGCCCGTGCCGATTGTGGTCGTCTCTGGAAGCATGGAGCGCGACCAGATTGCCTCTTCCGTGCGAGCGCTCAGCGTCGGCGCACTGACTGTCCTGCACAGACCCAGGGGCCCCGGGCACGCCGACTTCGACGAGCAGCGCCGCCAGATGCTTGCTGCAGTCAAGAGCTTGGCAGAGGTGCGGGTCGTGCGGCGTCGCCAGCCGACGCTCCCAAGATCGGTGTTGTCCGCGCCGCGGCCTGCTGGAACCCCAGCTCTGATCGCCATCGCGGCGTCCACCGGTGGACCGGCGGCGCTTCACCGCATTCTCAGCGACCTCTCTGGCACGCTGCACATCCCGTTGCTTATCGTGCAGCACATCGCAGTTGGCTTCGGAACGGGCCTCGTCGACTGGCTCAACAGTGCCTCTACCCGGACGGTAAAGCTCGCGGAAACCGGTGAACGCGCGCTCGAGCGTGTGGTCTACGTCGCTCCCGACGAGCGCCATCTTGGTATCGCGCCAGATGGCACCTTGATCATCTCCGCGGCGAAGCCGATCGGCGGCCATCGTCCCTCTGGAACCTTCCTGTTCGAGTCAGTGGCGCACAGCTATGGCTCTCGTGCTATCGCGATCATCCTCACCGGCATGGGCCGTGATGGCGTCGACGGATTGCGAGCAGTCCGCCAGAGCGGCGGCCAGGTCATCGCGCAAGACGAGGAGAGCTCGGTGGTCTTCGGAATGCCCGCAGCCGCCATCAGCGCGGGCGTCGTCGACGTCGTGTTGCCGCTCGCATCGATCGCACCGCACCTGGCGCGCAGCCTGGAAGTCCCGCGCGCGAGGTGAAGCCGTCATGACACGCTTGCTCATCGTCGAGGACAGCGCCACGCAGGCGCAGCAGCTGGCGTTCATGCTGGAATCCCACGGCTTCAGCGTGAGCATCGAGCGCGACGGGCTGTCGGGCTTCGAGCGCTGTAAGACCGATTGTTTCGAGGTCGTTCTGAGCGACGTGGTGATGCCTGGCATCGATGGCTACGAGCTGTGTCGTCGCCTGAAGGACCACGCGGCGACCGCAACTCTGCCTGTCATCCTGCTCACCTCGCTGGCCGACCCGCTCGACATCGTTCGCGGCCTCGAATGCGGTGCAAGCAACTTCATCACCAAGCCGTACGACGCCGACTACTTGGTGGGACGCATCCGTCAGCTGCTAGAAAATCGACTACTTCGCGCTGGCAACCGCATGAACGTGGGCGTCGAGCTGACCCTGCTGGGCAACCGCTTCGTCATCAATTCCGAGAAAGAGCAGATGGTCGATCTGCTCATCTCGACGTTCGAGGAGGTGCTGCGCTCGCGTCACCGCGAATATGAGTCCAAGCTTGCGGCGGAGTCCCAGCGGCAGGCTCACGATCTGCTGCAGTCTGCGCTCGACGCGCTCTCGTCGCACATCGCCATCGTCAACCCCGACGGCGAGATCGTGGCCGTGAACGCCGCGTGGCGCCGCATGGGTGAGCTGTGTGACTGGGCGTGGGCCAACTCCTGAGTAGGCAGCGAGTACGCGACCCTCTTCCAGGCAGCCTATCGGACCGATGCGTCGCACGCGACCCGTAGCGTGCGCGGAGTGCGAAGCGTGATGAGCGGTGAAATGCCGGCCTTCAACCTGGAGTTTCCAGCCATCGTTCGACTCGAGCCGCGCTGGTATGCGTTGTGTGCGACGCGCCTCGAAGGCGACGGCCTGGGACTCGTGGCGATCGAGCATCGAGACGTGACCGAAGCGCGCCGAGCCTCGGACGAAGTGCAACGCTCGGAAATGGCCCTGCGTCAGCAAACGCACATCCTCAATTCAATCGTGAACAGCATGAGCGAGGGGGTGC
>DASQDA010000275.1:0-4789 GCA_035634435.1 Polyangiaceae bacterium | reverse complement strand
CCACCACGGCCAGCAATGCGAGCGCGCCACCGAGAAACAGACGGTCAGCTCGCGGGCGGGCCGGAACGGATCGCGGCATGAGGGCCCGAGGTTATCGGCCTGCTCCGCCGTTGTATAGAGTTTGCGCAGCGCAGCGGCTCACCTCACCGCAGATGTACAATCATGTCGGTCGCGCGTCCCGCCCGCGACCTCGTCAGAGCTGCGCCACCGTGCTGGTGTCACAGCTCGCGAGCTCGCCGGCTTCTAGACCCCGCCGAAACCAGCGACTCCGCTGCTCGGCGGAGCCGTGCGTCCAAGTCTCGGGCGTGACGCGGCCCGTGCTCTGCCGCTGCAAGCGGTCGTCGCCAATGGCGGAGGCCGCCGCGAGGCCCTCCTCGATGTCGCCGGGGTCGAGCAGCTGACGCTGCTTGGTAGAGTGGGCCCATACACCCGCGAAACAATCCGCCTGCAGCTCGAGCCGCACGGAGATGCCCTCGGCTCCTCCTGCGTTTCCGCGAGCGGCGCGCTTCATGCTGTCGAGTCCCAGAAGCGTCTGCACGTGATGTCCGATCTCATGCGCGATGACGTAGGCCTGGGCGAAGTCACCCGGCGCGCCAAAGCGCCGGTCGAGCTCCTCGAAGAAGCCGAGATCGATGAAGACTTGCTGGTCGCGCGGACAGTAGAACGGCCCCATCTCCGCGGAACCGACGCCGCAGCCGGAACGCGTCTGCTCGGTGAAAAGCACGAGCTTGGCGGGCGCATAAGTCCTGCCGCCCTGTGAGAACTTCTGCGTCCAGGTGGCTTGAGCGTCGTCCAGAACGAAGTGCACGAACTCCGCGCGCTCATCGCCTGCTGCCCCCGCTGCTCGCGACTGCGGCTCGCCCGACAGCGCCACGCTCCCGCTGCCGCCCAGCAGCATCTGCGAGCCGAAATAGAGGCCCGCGGCGACCACCACCCCGACGATGCCGAACTTGGATCCGATCGCCATCATCGGTCCAAGCAGACCCGCACCACCGCCTCCACTCGCACCACGGCGATCAATGACGTTGGGGCTTCGGTGACCGCGCTGCCATTTCATTTGCCTCGACCCAAGCAAGCCGCTTGCCAGGCGGGAGCCGTCCGTCATGCGCGCAAAGACTCAGCTTTCTGGCGCTTGTCGGGGCGTCCTGGGGAGCAGAGCTTTGCCTTTGATGCTTTTTGCCACGTCGCAGGGGGCTGCCGCTCGGCCCAAGCGGGGCTCCTCAGTTCAAATCGAGTGAGCGGCGTGAGTCAACGCCCTGCATCGCAGAGATGAGCTCGCGCAAGCGATCCGCGAGCAGTGCCATGCGGCGGCCTGGGTCAAGCTCCTCCAGCAGCTGCTGCCGCTCGTCGGGATCCGCGACCACTGCGGCGGCAACCCGATCCGCACAGGCACTGGCGTTCGGCGCCTGACGCACGAGCTCACGAAGATTGCGTGCGCTCTCGGCAAGGTGCGGTGCCAGGCGCTCACACAACGCGGCCAGCTGCGCATGCCACGCCATCAGCTCTTGAGACGACGTGGCGTCGCCGTCGACCAAGCGCTCGACGCGAGCACGTCGATACGGCAACGAGGGCAGCTCTTCGAGAATGCGGACGCGCGCTACGCCGGTGACCACGATGTTGTAGCGTCCATCGGGCAGACGCGTGTCCTCGGTCACACGGGCAACGCCGCAGATGGGAAACACCGAAGGTTTGGCCTCGTACTCCGTCTCGAAACCGGGCACTAGTCGCGGCAGCGCGAACAGTCGATTGCCACCCAGCACGTCCGCCATCAGCTTTCGGTAGCGGGCTTCGAAGATGTGAAGCGGAACCACGGCTCCCGGCAGCAGCACCATGTCGGGCAGCGGGAACAGCGGCAGCGACCTCAAATCCGAATCGGTCGGCGGAGCAGTGTCATCAGCCATGGGGACGAAGGATACGCCAGAACCCGAGCCGGAACGATGCGAGCCGGATCGGCGGGCACAGCGCTCGGCTCGGCACGTCGAGAATGCGCCTACAAAGCGGCCGCTGGGGACCATCTAAGTAAAGGCTGGAGTCTTTTCGCGCGCTGCGCGGGCTAACCCGTCCTGGCGCGGCGCGCCTGACCGGCGGAAGGGCAACGCCTGAGGAACGACGCCGCGATCGACTTCTCTCCCGCTCGCTCGAAGGCAACACGCACATGCCCGTTGTCTTGCTCCAGCACATGCCCGACGCCGAAGCGCCGGTGCCGGACGCAGTCGCCCGTCAAGAACGCACGGCCGTTGGCGCCTTCGCTGGTGACATCGGGAGCTGCCGGTGGGGGGGTTGCGTGCAGGGCTCGCGCGAGCTGCTCCTGGGGTCGATCGCGGCAGTTGTCGCAGTGACCGCAGGCACCGCTGTCGTCGGCGCCGAAGTAGCGCTTCAGCAGCCGCCAGCGGCATTCCGTGCTCTGGCCGTAGCGCATCATGCCTTCGATGCGCTCGCGGTCGGCTTCGTGCTTCCGCGTGTATTCCGTGAGGATCTCCTCGAGGCCGGAGGCGTGTGTCCAGCTGCGGATCACGCGGAAGCCGCGCCGCTGCCGCTCGAGCACCCTCGCACGCTCCAGCTGCGCCAGGATCACCTTGGATCGACTGAGCCCGAGCTCGGCAGCAGCGCTGACCTCGGTGGCGGTGATCGGAGCGGCCGGGTCCTTGCCAGAAGCGAGTCGCTCGGTGGCAGCGAAGACGCGCAGCGATTCCTCGGGCCGCGGGTACTTGCCGCCCAGAAAGTAGCTCTGAACGCGCTTGTCCTCGAGCCGGTAGAGCAAGATGGCGCGTGCGGGCCCGCCGTCGCGGCCGGCTCGGCCAGCTTCCTGGTAGTAGGTCTCCAGCGAGTCGGGGAATTGATAATGGATGACGTAGCGGATGTTTGGCTTGTCTACGCCCAGGCCAAAGGCATTGGTTGCGACCATGAGCCGGTACTCATCGGCCATGAAGCGGTGCTGCGCGTCCTCGCGCTCGTGGGGGGAAAGCTTGCCGTGATAGCGCCCCACCGCGATGCCTTGCCCGCCGAGCCAGGCATGCAGCTCATTGGCTTGGCGGATCGTGGCCACGTAGACGATGCCGATACCCTCCGCCTCTTGCACCGTGCGCAGCAGGTGCTGGCGCTTGGCTTCTTCGTTGGGCGTGCGGGCCACCTCGAGGAACAGGTTGTCGCGATCGATGCCCGTGTTCACCACCTTGACGTCGCGCAAGCCGAGTTGTTCGACGACGTCGCTGACGATGTCAGCGGTTGCCGTCGCCGTCAGGGCGAGCACGGGCGGGCGACCCAAGGCCTGGATGGCCGAACGTAACGCCAGGTAGGCAGGGCGGAAGTCGTGACCCCAGCGCGAGACGCAGTGCGCCTCGTCGACCACGAAGAGCGACACTTTGGCGCGGCTCAGCAGGTCGAGCGTCTCCGGCTTTTCGAGCCGTTCGGGCGTGACGTACACCAGGTTGTGGACGCCCCGTCGCACCTCTTCGGTCACCACCCGTTCGACTTGCGTGCCCAGGGTGGAGTCCATCTTGGCGGCGCCGACGTCCAGCTCGAGCATCTTCTCTTGCTGATCCTGCATCAGCGCGATCAGCGGCGAGACCACGACCGTAGCGTACGGAAGGAACAACGCGGGCAGCTGGTAACACAGTGATTTGCCGGCGCCCGTCGGCAGGATACCCAGCGCATCGCGGCGGGCCAGCACTGCACGCAGAAGCTCCGCTTGTCCGGGCCGAAAATCAGTGACCCCAAAGCGCTCACGCGCCTCCGGCAAGAGGTCGCTCAGGGTCAAGCCGGAGGGCAGCGCGCGTGCAGACACGTTTCGCCAGGCTCTAGCAAGAGCCGTGCAAGCAAGGTCGTCCATGCCAGGCGCTGGCAATCAGCTCGCTCGAGCGGGAGCGCACGCGGCAATGTGCATCGCCGTGTCAGCGCTGCGGCTGGGCGGGACGCGACAGTCGCGGGGCGCCCGCAGCGCCACGGTTTGCGCCGCGGCAGTGCGACGCAAACCGTGGGAACGCTCAGGGCCTGCTGCTGAGCCGCTGGGCCGCTTCGACCACTTTTGCGGCCGTGATGCCGAGCTCCTTCATGACGTCGCCGCCCGGTCCCGAGATGCCGAAGCGATCGATGCCCACCGCAACGCCGTCGAGGCCCACGTACTTGCTCCAGGTCACAGAAACGCTCGCTTCGATGGCCACGCGACGCCGGCACGAGCGGGGCAGGATCTCCTCTCGATAGGCGTCGGGCTGGCGGTCGAAACGCGAAAACGACGGCATGCTCACGACCCGTGCACCGGCGCCCAGCGTGTCGGCTGCGGCGAGCGCGTGCTGCAGCTCGCTACCGCTCGATAACAAAATGAGCTCGAGCGGGCCTGACTCCTTCTTCGCAATGTAGCCACCGCGCAGCGCACCGTGACGCCGCTCTGAGACCGGGATGCTCGAGAGCAACGGCACGGCCTGACGCGACAAAGCGATCAAGGTAGGACCGTCGCTGCGGTCAAGAGCCGCCACGAACGCACCGGCGGTCTCCTCGGGGTCTGCTGGCCTGATGACGTCGAGGTTGGGGATGAGACGCAACCCTGGAATGGTTTCCACCGGCTGATGCGTGGGACCGTCCTCACCCACGCCAACGCTGTCGTGTGTGAAGATGTAAATCACCGGCAGATGGCTGAGCGCCGCCAGCCGAATGGCCGCGCGGCAGTAGTCGGCAAACACCAGAAACGTGGCGCCGCTGGGTCGGAAAATACCATCTGCGGCGATGCCATTGAGGATCGAGCACATGCCGTGCTCGCGAATGCCGAACCGAATGTTGCGGCCGCTGCGGTGTC
>DASQDA010000274.1:0-5313 GCA_035634435.1 Polyangiaceae bacterium | reverse complement strand
GGATCAGCGCGACGTCGGGATCACGGAACATATCGTGCAAGTCGCTGACGCGATTTTCCGCCGTGTCCGACACGAAGCCCCTCTGATTCAAGGCATGTCGGCCGAGCTTCACTTTGAGGCCCAGCCTGAGCAAGTGCTCGACCCCGCGCTGCAGCCGGTGGGGAAACGCACCTGCGCCGCCCCACGACGGGCTCACGACGCCCACAGTGTCACCCGCACGTAGCCGTTGCCCTTTCAGAAGTGCACGCCGCATTTGATTGCTCCGTCTCCTCGCATCCACTCACCGCGCGTGGCGGAACACAATGCAGAACGTCCGGCTCGAACGCGAGTCAGCAAGCCGAACAGCCTCGACAACGAACGAGCGCGCTTCGAGGAGCTTGGGCATGGCGGCACGGAGCTTGGCGAGGGCCGCCGCTGAAGGCGGTTCGTAGAAAAGGTACCCCCGTCCTGCGGCGCGCAATAGGCCGCTCAGGCTCGCGATGCTCGTCGCTGGGTCCGTCCAAAACGCGTTCACGTTGATGGCGAACACCTTGCTGAAGGTCGCTCCTCCAAAGACCTCTGGTGCGTCGGCGAGTGTCACTTGCTCAACCCGCGCCCGGCCGCTCGCGATGCAGGAATGAGTGCGTTCACGGGCCTTAGCGACTTGCAGGGCGGAACGGTCGATGGCGGTGATCGTCCCTCGAGCGACTCGAGCACACAACAGGGCAACGGCGTGACCGGCACCGCAGCCGACTTCGAGAATCCGGTCAGCGGGAGCCGCAGCGAGTTGTTCAACCGCCCAGGCCACGCGATCAGGAGTCCGGCTCAGCATGGCGTTTTCACCGGAGCGTCACGGATGCTCCGGTCTCAGCCGACTGGATGATGGCTCGAACGATGCGAACGTCGCGTTGACCTTCCTCGCCGGGGGCGACCGGGCGTCGGCCCCCGAGGATGGCCAAGGCGTCATTGTCCATTTGACGCGCTTGTTGATCGTCGACCTTGCGGTCGAGCTGTTTGCCATCGCTCGTCTCGCCCCTGACGCCCTCGTACGACTGCATGGGCTGGAGCTGGTACCAGCCGCGCTCGGCCTCGACGCGCAGCCGGTTCTCATCGTCGAACCGGCTTGCCTTCCCGTAGGCCACCGCACCGGAAGGAAGAGCGAGCTCGAACTCGGTGCTCTCGTCCACTTCGCGAAACACCTCGGGTCGATCCGCCCATTGACGGGCACGCACGACGCGCACGGGCTCCTCCGCCGAGGCGTAACGTATGGCATTGATGCTGTACACGCCCATGTCGTAGAGCGCGCCGCCGCCCATGCTGCGCATCATGCGCCAACCCTGGTTGTCGTCGGAGCGGCCGCCCGCGACGGCCCGCAGGTTGCGGATGGCTCCATACGGCTTCTCACGCGCAAACTGCATCACTGTCTGCGTGTTGGGCTCGTGTTGCATTCGATAGCCAATGGAGAGAAAGACGCGGTTGGCGCGACAGGCGTCGATGATGCGCTGACACTCCTCCACGTCCATCGCCATCGGCTTCTCACACCACACGTGCTTGCCAGCCTCGGCGGCCAAGATCGCATACTTAGCGTGCAGCGCCGTTGGCACCACGATGTAGACCACGTCGATAGCGTCGTTGTCCGCCACGCCAGGCAGCGACTGGTAGTCATAAACGTTGCGGTCCGCGATGCCGTATTCCTTTTGCCAGCGTTCGATCTTGCCCGGTGTGCCGGTCACGACGCCGCGCAACGCGCAGTGCCGAGTCAGCCTCAGCGCCGGCGCAAGCTGCGTCTCGCTGTAGTTACCGAGCCCCAGCAGCGCGACGCCCAGCTGCTTCTTCCCGACAGCGGCGTGAGGGCCCCCTGCGGCATCTGCAGCGTTCGGCGGTGCGCTCGACCCCGCTCCGCTACTTGCACCCGGCCCGCACGCAACGTGCGCGAGCCCGGATCCGCCGGCCACAGTGCCCACCAGAAACTCGCGGCGTCCGAAGCGTGAGCTCGCCATACTGCCCCCACAGTACGTTGGCGCTTCCCGGCTGCAAGCACAAGCTAACGACCCCCCGGAGCTGCGGATATTCTCACGCCGTGCCCGCTCGCCCGCTGCCACCTCAGGGTCCTCCGCCGTAGCTCACGGCGGAACGAACGTGACCACTTGCAGGTTGATCACGGCCGCAACTTCTTCTGGGCGTGAGGCGGCCACCAACGAGCGGATCTCGCGAAAGGTAGCCCGTAGCTTTTCATGCACTTGCTGCAGATCGTCCTGCGAGAGCGACACCACGTTGTAGGCGAAGAAGTCCGAGGCAGCGGGCGCCTGCAGCCGCTCTGCGGCTACCTGCGTCCAGTGACGTTTCAAGGCGTGCAAGGCTTGCTTACCGCCCTGCGTGTCGACCGCCGTGGCCGCGCGGGGCGCGTACTTGCTCGCTCGACGCTCGACGACTCCCGCCGCGACCAACCTCTGCAGGCAAACCTCCTCGTCCCTGCTGGAAATGCCAAGAGCCGCGGCGATGAAGCCCGGGCAGTGACGGCGCTGCTGCCGGTAAGCTCTGGTCTCCAGCAGCCGAAGCACGGCTTCGGTCCATGGCGCATCGAAAGCAAGGCGCCGCGCCGCGGTCGCCGCCTGATAGCGTGGAACCAGTGAGGGCACGCGCTCGATGGGCACGAAGCTCGCGACCCATTCCGGCAGGCGCCCCGTAATGGCATCGAGAAGGCGAAAGAAGTCCGGCAACCGCGGCCTGGCAGCGCCTTTGAGCCAGCGCGAAACGGCATAGCGCGAGCAATGGCAGCGCCCCGCCAAGGTGACGACCGGCGTGTCACCCCGCAGCGTGGACAGCCATTCACCCAGCAGCAGACGGGTGCCCGAGCGACGTAGCTTCACGCTGGGCGCGAACTGCTCGAACGCTCCCGCGACATCGATGCGCACGCGAGCTGCAGCCCGTAGCGCCTCGTCCGCGGTGGGGAACCGCTCGCCACGTTCCCAATCCGTGATGGGGTTGCCGCGGTAGCCCAGAGCCCTGGCTAGCTGAACCTGCGAGCGTGTTCCGCGTAATGCGCGCAAGAACTCACTGGCCGTGTGCTCCATGTTGCCCAGTTTAGCACTCGCCGTCGCGCAAACGGGCGACGGTATGTGCGTTTGCGCGCAATGTTTCGCTTGCCTGGTCGGCGCTGGAGACGAAGAATGGGCAGCGAAGGGAGTGGTGATATGAATAGGTTGAAGCTTCGGGGAGCCCGCACATTGAGTGGTTGCCTGCTGGTGCTGGGTTGCGGTACGCACGATCCTAGCGATGACGTAGGCGGGGGCGACGATCCGTTAACACCGGAGCCACGCTGTACAGCTGACGAGAGGCCAGTCTGCCTAGATGACCTGGGCGACGGGACGTGCAGCGACGTCGGGCAGCTGGCAGTCTGCGACACCGACAGCTGGCGCTGCCCCAGTGGAACCCTCGAGCAAAGCCGCTGCATCTGCCCTGGCCCGCCCCCCGCGACCGGTTGCAGCTGCGCGGCGGATGGCTGGCGCTGCCCAGGCACCTGCGATCCAGCTGAGGCCCCCGTGTGCTTGCTAGACCGGGGTCATGGCGAGTGTAGCGATACGAGCAGCCCCGCGACATGCGACGGCGGCAGCTGGCGGTGCCCTGGTGGAACGCTCCCGCTGACGAGCTGTGTCTGTGCCGGGCCACCCCCTGATGTGGGGTGCAACTGCGAACCAGAAGGTTGGGTATGCGGCGCTACTCTTTGATACTTCGGGCGGCCTGCTTGCAGGCCGCCCTCGGTCTGCTGCCCGGCGCCTGCGGGCCCGGCCCGGAGCCAGAGCGTGACGAGGACGTCGGGGGCGGCCAGTCTGGTACGGATGCCAGCGGAGCATTCATGTGTCGCGCGGAAGGTGCTACTTTCGTGCGCGTCGTCGGTCTGGAGGAGCCGATTCTCGCGTCGAGCTGCACCGCGAATGACATTCTTGCCGGGCTGCAGCGTGAGCGCGCCTTTGGCTGCACCAACGGCGACGCCTTCACGCTCCAGCTAGAGCCCACGGACGTCGCTCACGAGCTGGCCGGCGTACCCTACAGCGGGACCGAGCGCCGCGACGGCACGTGTCCGCTCCTGGCGCTGGAGGTGACCGCCTCCTTCTCGGGAGTTACAGCCGAGCTCGAGCCGCCTCTCCAGCTCGTGACGGACTCTTCTTGCAGTCCGTTGCTGTCGGGCGATGCTGACGCGGACCTTGTCGGCAAGGTCGGCCCTTTCACTTTCGTCGTGGTCTTCTCCACACCCCCGTCGCCCCAACCGCTCTACGTCTACCTGCAGCCGAGCGATGGTTCAGCAGTGGTGTTCTGCACGCCCGCGTGAAACGCCGGTTCAGCGGTGCAGAACGCCGCGCGGGTCTCGCGGCGCCTCTCGCTGCGTGAGCAGCCGGCCGCGTTCTCGAGTAAGACTCCTGCGCAAAGCGATGCCGAATTCGAGTGAGCAGCTCCAACCACCCGAGCTCTCGATCCGCCCCGCCCGTCTGGGCGACGAGCAAGCAATTTTCCATATGATCCGGCAGCTGGCCCGTTACGAGCGCCTCGAAAGCGCAGTGACTGGAAGCGCCGAAGCGCTGCGTGAGCACCTGTTCGGCGCTCGCCCAGTGGTCGAAGCGCTGCTGGCCCTGGAGCGCGAGCGAGCGGTTGGCTATGCGCTCTTCTTCCCCACCTATTCCACCTTTATGACGAAGCCTGGTCTCTACCTGGAGGATCTTTTCGTGCTCGAGGAAGAGCGCGGGCGCGGCATCGGACGCGCCCTGCTGAGTGAGCTGCGCGCGCTGGCGAGCGCCCGCGGTGCAGGCCGGCTCGAGTGGACCGTGCTCGACTGGAACCAGACGGCAATCGCCTTTTACGAACATTTCGGTGCGCGTGTGCTTCCCGATTGGCGGGTATGCCGGATTGACCTCCCCGAACCGCACCCGTGAGCTCGCGCCCACCGGGCGGCCGGGGTCTGTTACGCGATCAGCTAGACCTGGGATTATCGGCAGCGACAATGCGGCAGGCGACCGTCCGCTCTCGGCTCACACGAGACAACCCGTCCGCGCGCATCCAGCGCGATTCGACAAGACGCCTCGACCAGCTGTCGCAGCTGCTGGCGAGCTCGTTGCACGCGAGACTTCATCCCTGACAGCGAAACACCGAGCATTGCAGCCGCGTCTTTTTGCGTGAGTCCTTCCATCTCCGTGAGCGTGAGCGCCTCCCGATAGGGGGAGGGCAACCTGGCGATGAACACCGCCACGTGGGCGGCAAGCTCGTGTTCGGCCCCTCCTTCTTCTTCGCCCGCCCCAGCAACCTGCTCTTCCTCCAGGCCAGCTCGAGCGAGAGGGTGCC
>DASQDA010000273.1:0-3265 GCA_035634435.1 Polyangiaceae bacterium | reverse complement strand
CGGTACCATAGGGGATGCGGCTCGACAGACAAGCGGCTGCTGGCTTGTCCCAGATTGGGAGCTCGAGTAGACGCGAAACCGCGCGGACGTCGGCTTTGGTAAACCCCAGCTCGACGAGCGGGCTGCGAACGCCGGCATCGCTAGCCGCCTGAAGTCCGGGCCGGTAGTCACCGAGATCATCCACGTTGGTGCCGTTGACGACGATAGCGAGCTGCCAGTCGCGTGCTTTCTGAGCGGCGAGGGCATAGAGCTCCGACTTACAGTGGAAGCAACGGTCGGGACCGTTGGCAACGTAGCCAGGCCGAGCGAGCTCGTTCGACTCGACGAAGTCGTGCCGAGCTTTCAGTATGTGTGCAACGCGGGCAGCGTCGGCCTTTTCACTTGCCGCGAGGCTGGGGCTCACCGCGGTCATGGCTCGCGCTTGCCCTCCGAGCGTGCGGCTTGCGACCGCCAAGACGAGCGCGCTGTCGATGCCGCCCGAGTAACACACCAGCACGGAGCTGGCCTGGACCATCCAGTCACTGAGGCGCTCCAGTAGGTCTTGGGGGCCAAGCTCCGGCATCGAATCTTTAATAACACCGCCGCGGCCGCCGGGCAGGGGGATAGACGCCGCGTTGAGGACGGACATTGATTGACTTAGTGGGGGGCGCCTCGGCTTGCCAATCAGCTTACCTGATATTATGTTCAGTGGGTCGCGTACTGACGGCCCGAGGCCTTTTCCTCGGAGAAACATCTGAGTTGCTCATGGCTTTGCCTGCTCATCTCGTCGACCGCTTTTCTCCTGCTTTGACCCGCGCTCTGCATCTGGGCAAGGAGTCGGGGCGGGGTGTTGAAGACGGAATTCGTTTTGGCTTGCCGGCTTTGGACGAGTTGCTGAAGGGTGGGGGGTTGCTGCGCGGCGGCGTGGTGGAGCTTTCACTTGCAGAAGGTGTACCGGGCACCTCGCTGATGCTCGCGCTCTGCCGTTCAGCTCAGCAGCAGGCGCTGCAAGCTGGCCGTGAGGTTCCCTGGTGTGCGTTCGTGGATCCCGGTGCCAGCCTGCACGGTCCCGGAGTGGCTCGCGCCCAGGTGCGTTGTGATCGTCTGCTCGTCGTTCGTCCGTCGGTGGAGGCCATTGCCCGAACGACGGTACGGCTCGCCAAATCAGCAGCGTTCGAGCTGGTGGTGGTCGATCTATTGGGTGTTCGTGGCGCGGCCTTACCCGTCGCGTTGCACGAGTGGCCTCGCATCGTGCGGCGCCTTGCGTTGGAGGTCGATGCCAGCGCGCGCAGCGTCGTGCTGTTGACCGACGCCGATGCACGACGCGCTCTGCCGCTTCCTGTGGCCCAGCGGCTCGAGATCGCCCGACCTGCGCTCGATCGTCTGATCGTGCGGGTTGCCAAGGACAAACGCGGTTACGTCACTGCCTCCCGTCCCGTGGCTTGGAGCCGTCCCGAGGGGGAAGCGCTGGTCGAGGAGTGGCGCCATGCCAGCGCTGGTTGAGGCTCAGCGACCAAGCAGCGCCGCGGTTCCCACACGCCGCGTGGCAGCCATCGTGCTGCCGTCATTCTTGTGTGAGCTTGCGGCGTTACGCGCACCTATTGCTCGCGCGTCGACGCTCACGCCGACAAAGAAAGGTCGTGCGCAGCCGTTGCCCCTGGGGGTCATTCTCGATGAACGGCCCGCCGCGAAAGTCGAAGCTGACGTAAAGCGACCGCTGCCCGAGGCGCCTCTCGTCGAGGCTCCTGAAGAGTGGGGTGGCACTTCGGTGCTCAGCGCCGTCAACGACGCCGCCAGGTCCCTGGGCGTCCGTGAAGGCCAAACCTTGGCTGAAGCTCGCGCGTTGACCTCGCGGCTGGTGGTCCGTGGTGTGCCGCGAGTCGAGCTCGAGCAAGGTCTGGCAAAGCTCTCGGAGGTCGCGCTGGGGTTTGGCGCCGTAGCGGCGTTTGCCGCGCCCGATACCGTTTGGGTCGATGTCACTGGCACGGCGCACCTCTTCGGCGACGAAACGGCCCTGGCCAGCGAGCTCGTTGCAAAGGTGCGTGAAGCGGGCCATCGCGCGCGCGTTGCCATTGCTGATGGGCCGCTGTTGGCGCAAGCCATCGCACGTTACGCTGAGCTCTCCGTCGAGGGTTTCCGCGTCGTGAGCAATGAGCGCACGAAAATGGAGGTCGCAAAGCTTCCGGTCAGAGCGCTGGGGTTACCGCGCGAGCTGGAAAGCTGGTTCATTCGGCTGGGGGTGCTCAGCATCGCCGAGTTGCTGGCGCTGCCGGCTAGCTCGCTCAGCGCCCGCCTCGGTGAGCACGCCGCTCGAGTGCTGGAGCTCGCGCGCGGGCGGGACACCTCGCCGCTGGTTCGCTACGAGCCGCCCCGCGTTTTGATCGAAGAGGTGAGCTGGGACGAGCCCGCAAACGGCAGCGAGCCGTTGCTCTTCGTGCTGCGTGGACTCGTCGCGCGGCTCAGCGCCCGCCTTGCTGGGCGAGGTGAGGCGGCCAAAGCCGTGACGCTGCACATTGTCGCCGATCCAGCCATCGCCCGCTTTCGAAAGGCCGCTCCCGTCACCACGCTCGAGTTCGTCTTTCCAAAGCCTTTGTATCGCGAGCAAGAGCTGCTCCGAATCGTGAGCTCGCGTCTGGAGCGTCTTCAGCTGACAGCGCCTTCTCTGGGCTTGAAGCTAGAAGTAGCAGAGCTGATGGAGACCATGTCGCGTCAGCTCGAGCTGGGTTCCGTGTTCGCTGCTGCGAAGACAGACGCGGTCGACGAGCTGCCGCTAGTGCTTGCCGAGCTGGCGGCGGACCTAGGCGATAATCGTGTCGGGGTCCTGCGCCCGCTCGAGGCGCATCGCCCTGAGCTCTGTTCCGAGCTGGTGCCGGCATTGGTGAGCAGCGAGCGGCAGCCGCGCTTGAAAAAGGTGCGCCCTCCACGCTCCATCCAAGTGCTCTCGGCCGAGGGCGCCCCTTCGCTGTTACAACGATTGACGCGCATGCTGCCTGAGCCTTTGCTCGTGGATGCTCCGCTACGCGCAGGCGCAACCCTCCTCTTGGATCGGCGGCTTTACACGATCCAGAGTCTTCACTTCGAGCAGCGCCTGGAGGCGGTCGAATGGTGGTCCAGCGCTGTAAACCGTGACTACGTGCACGTGGTTTTGCGCGGCAGTGAGGGCCTTCTGGAGGCTCTGATGTATGTCGATCGCGAGACCGGAAAGCGCTACTTGCAAGGCATTTTGGACTGAGCAGCTCAGTACGCCGGCGCGGCACGCCGTTCCGGATCGATGTACGTCAGACCC
>DASQDA010000272.1:0-1925 GCA_035634435.1 Polyangiaceae bacterium | reverse complement strand
GTTGGTTCAGCCTCCCGCGGAAATCGACCGAAGCTCAGTGGGTGTTCCAGCGTCGAACGATTGTTTTCCACGGTCGCTGCCCCGAAAGCGGCCCGTACGCTTCTGATGTCGTGGACGGCTCTCCTCCCCCCTGCGGTACTGATTGCCGGCTGAGCCGGAGGAAGAGCCATCATGGAACGAGTTGGGACAGTCGGGTTGGACATCGCGAAGTCGGTATTCCAGGTCCACGGGATCGATGCGACCGGGACCGTGGTCGTGCGGCGGAAGCTCTCTAGAGGCCGCGTTCTGACATTCTTCGAGGCTCTGCCGCGCTGCGTAATCGGCATGGAAGCCTGCAACACGTCGCATTACTGGGCTCGCGAACTGATCGCACTTGGACACGACGTGCGGCTGATGCCGGCGCAATACGTGAAGCCCTACGTCAAGCGGGGCAAGAACGATGCAGCCGATGCGGAGGCAATCTGCGAGGCGGTGACGCGGCCTACCATGCGCTTCGTTCCGGTCAAGACGCCTGACCAGCAGAGCGTAATGATGCTGCACCGGGTGCGATTGATGCTCAACCGGCAGCGCACTCAGCTCTCGAATGCCATGCGGGCCCATATGGCGGAGTTCGGCGTGGTCGCGCCGGTCGGGCGCATGGGTCTGGAGCGGTTGCTTGCCATTGTCGACGACCACGAGGACCAGCGCATCCCCGCTGACGCGCGGGTGTGCCTCGCGATGCTGGCGGCCCAACTCGCCGTCGTGAAGACGCAGGTTCTGGAGAACGACCGGCGCATCCGGGAGAGCGCCCGTGAGACGGAGGTCGGGCGCCGACTGATGGCGATCCCTGGCGTTGGTCCGCTGCTCGCCAGCGCGTTCGTTGCGAGCGTCGCCGATCCAACCGTGTTCAAGACAGGGCGTGATCTCGCCGCATGGATCGGCCTCGTGCCGAAGCAGAACTCGAGCGGCGGCAAAGAGCGGCTCGGCGGGATCTCGCGAGCGGGCAACCGCTATCTGCGGCAGATGCTGGTCGTCGGCGCGATGGCGGTGATCCGCCACGCGCAGCGCCACGGCACCAAGCGGGCATGGCTTCTCCAGCTGCTCGCCAGGCGCGCCACCAAGGTGGCGGCGGTCGCGTTGGCGAACAAGACCGCGCGCATGGTCTGGGCGCTGATGACGAGCGGTGAGCGCTACCGTGAGCCAGTGGTGACGCTGGCATAGAGATCAGGCAGCCGCGGAGCGGCGCCGACGATGTTGGGAAGGGCGGATAGGAGCTGATGCACGAAGCCGGTTGAAACCGCCGGATCGGGAGAACCCACTTTGGCCGGTGCACCTCGAGTGCGTGCTTTTGGTCGGGACCGGATCCGCGCGAAAGGCATCATGGCCAGCGGCACCTGTGAGAGCCGCATAGAAGGCCGAACACATGGCCGCACCAACCAGCCGATCGCAGCAGCCTCAAAAACCCCTTGCTAACGGAGAGCCGTCCACACACGGCCAGCTTCGAACGCTACGACTACGCAACCTCCGACTTCGGTCGAAACCCAGGTTGCTTAATGGCCAAGCTGGTCAGGTATGGACCCTAGTCACTTGGTTCCGCCAGCGCGGCCGGGAGCACATGGGTGCGGCCCGACGACTCTCCCCCTCGCTCGGGCGTTGCCCGAGTGGGTCCCTCCCCCCACAACCGCTGACGCGCGCGGCGGAGGGAGGGAGCGCGGGATCGCCGATGCGGCTCGCCTACAGCTGCTTCGCGAACCAGTGGTGGGCGTAGGGCTCCTCGTTGAAGGCCGGGACCTCGCGGTAGCCGGCCGAGCGGTACATGGCGATGGCCTCGGTGAGGTTGCGGTTGGTGTCCAGCCGGACGGCGGTCCAGCCACGCTCGGCGGCGTACCGTTCCAACTCGCCCAGCATCCGCCGGCCGAGCCCGAGCCCGCGCACGGTGTCGGACA
>DASQDA010000271.1:0-2180 GCA_035634435.1 Polyangiaceae bacterium | reverse complement strand
CCGGTTGCGGGCCGACGTAGAACGAGCAAAGACCAACGCCACGGCGTTCACGGCTCGCGTCCGGCGGGGGTGACGGAGCGCAGGCCTACGGAGACCCATGACCAGCCCCAATTATTGCCTCCACGCGCGTCGCGCAGCGCCCCGCGTCTTAGCGGGGTTTGCCTCCGGCGCAGCCATCGCGCTCGGTTCGCTGGAGGCGTACGGCGCGACCTACTACGTCGCTCCGACGGGTAGCGACACGAATGCGGGCACCCTGCAGCAGCCCTTCGCCAGCATCTCGCGCGCGCAGCAAGCCGCTGCTGCCGGCGACACCGTGTTCTTCCGCGGAGGTACCTACCGCTTCGTCAGCAGCTCCGCGGCCGACGGGATCCTGCTCAATCGCAGCGGGAGCTCGGGCAACACCATCAAGTACTGGGCCTACGCAGGCGAGGTGCCGATCTTCGACTTCTCCGGCATGACGGCCGAGCTGCGCATCACGGGGCTGCGGGTGACAGGCAGCTGGATTCACTTGAAGGGCCTGGAGGTCAAGCTCGTGCCCCAGAACCTCGACAAGGTGCACAACGAGTCCTGGGGAATCTACAACCTGGGCAGCAACAACATCTACGAGCTGCTCAACCTGCACCACAACATGGGTCCCGGGTTCTTCCTCGGTGGTGGCAGCAACAACCTGATCTTGAACTGTGATTCGCATCGAAACTACGACCCCAGGTCGCGCGCTGGAGATGGCGAGAACGCGGACGGTTTCGGCTGCCATCCCAAGGCAGGCGACACGGGCAACGTCTTTCGTGGCGTGCGCGCCTGGTGGAACACGGACGACGGCTACGATTCGATCAACGCGCTGGAGCCGTGCCTCGTGGAAAACTCGTGGGCTTGGTACAACGGCTATTTGCCAGACACGATGCGTGAGCCCAACCGCGACCCGACGCTGCCGCCCGGCAATGGCAACGGCTTCAAGCTTGGCGGCTTCGGCATCGATGGCGCGGGCTCCCCTGCAGCGCCGCCGCGGCACACGATCCGCACCTCGCTGGCCTTCCTGAACGTCTTCGCCGGCTTCTTCGCCAACTACCACACCGGTGCGCACTTCTTTTACAACAACACGGGCTTCGGCAACGTGGGCGCGGATTTCGACATGCTCGGGCTGAACAATCGCAACACCTCGGTTCTCAGGAACAACGTTGCGCTCGGTCCCTCACCCACGAAAAACCTGAATGGGACGGACAACACCCAGAACGCCTGGAACCTACCCGTGCAGGTGTCGGAGGCCGACTTTCAGAGCATCTCGATCGAGGGTGTAGAAGGGCCGCGGCAGGCGGACGGCAGCTTGCCCGTCTTGGCCTTGATGCGCCTGAAAGCCGACAGTGACTTGATCGACAAGGGTGTGGATATCGGCCTCCCCTTCAAGGGCAGTGCCCCGGATCTTGGCGCCTTCGAGAGCGGGCCGATCGCTGCCGCAGGAGCCGCCGGTAGCGCTGGTAGTGGCGGTGCGGGCGGCGCTGGCGGCAGTGCGGGTGTTGCTGGCGGTGCTGGTGCTGCGGGCAGTGCTGGCTCGGGCACCGGTGGCTCAGGTGTTGGCGGCAGTGCGGGTGTTGCTGGCGGGGGCGATGGCGCGGGCGGCGCTGCAGGCGCCGTGAATGGAGGGTCCGGCGGTGCTGCGGCGGGCTCGAGCAACGGCGGCACGAGCGCCCTTGCGGGTAGCGGCGGTACCTCGATCGCTGGACAGACGGCCGCCGGCGGAGCGCCCGCCAGTGGTGGAATGCAGGGACTCGTGGGCGGCGTCGCTGGCCTAGCCAGCGGCGGGATTTCGGGATCCGCGAACGAACCCGTCGATGCGGGCTGCAGCTGCCGGGCCACTCGGCAGCCCTCCTCTTCACTTGCGTTCACCGGCTTCGCAGCGGCGCTGCTCGCGCTCGGTATGCGGCGACGCCGCCCCCGCGCGGCGACGAAACCCACCTACTGAGCTGCTGGCGTGCTCGGGTCCCTCGCGCGGCCGGGCTGCTTCGAACCCTTCTCGGTGCGGGAAATAACGCATCGGGAACCCGGGTCAGAGGCTGGCGAGGCCAGCCGGGCGGCCCTAGGTTGTGCTGTCATGAGCGCGCAGGCCCTCCCCTCCCTGCGTGCGGGGTTACTCGGCGTCTTTGCCAAGGTGCCCGAGCCCGGTCGTGTGAAGACTCGCCTCGTAC
>DASQDA010000270.1:0-3800 GCA_035634435.1 Polyangiaceae bacterium | reverse complement strand
TACCTGAAGCTCGACTCGACGCAGGTGTCGCGCTCCTACTTGCGGCGGCTGCGCGACGCCATGTCCCTGCGGGGCGAGAGCAACGACACGTGAGTGTCTCGCCGCCGGCCGCCGAAGCTTCGCATAAGCTTCAGGTTGCGTTGACGGTCGCGCTCGTGGCCCTGCTGCCGCGCTTGTTCGTCGCGCTGGCGTGGTCGAAGGAGCCCGTGTGGGACGGACACTACTATCACTTCGGCGCCGAACGCCTCGCCAGCGGCCTCGGCTATTCCGAGGACGTATGGGTCAAGGGCGCGCTCAGCTGGAAAGCCTGGGTGCACTACCCAGTGGGCTACAGCGCCGTGCTGGCGTTGCCTTACGCGCTCTTCGGCGGGGCGTTGTGGGTTGCCCCGGTGCTGAACGCGATCTTCGGCAGCGCGCTGGCTATGGTTACCTACTGGCTTTCGGAGCTTTACCTCGGCGAGGTCCGGGCGCGACTCGCTGGCGTGCTGGTGGCGGTGCACCCGGGGCTCATCGCCTACACCGCCCTGGTGATGACCGAGCTGACGGCCGCGTTGCTGCTGATGCTGGCGGGCCTCGTGGCGCTGCAGGCGGCCGGGCGCTTCAAGGGCCTGGTGCTGGCCGGCGTGTTGCTTGGCCTGGCCAGCCTGGTGCGACCGCCCTCACTGCTGGTGATCCCGCTCGTCGCCTTCACGCTGCCGGGGAGCCCCTGGAAGCGGTTGCGCGCGAGCGTTCTGTGCGGCGCCTTCGCGGCGCTGGTGATCCTGCCGTGGACACTGCGCAACTGTCAACGCCTCGACGGCTGCGCGCTCATCTCGACGAATGGCGGCTGGAACCTCGCCATCGGTGCCATCGGCGAGAGCGGACGCTTCCAAACGTTGCGCGGAAGTGACGGCTGTCCCGTCGTCACTGGTCAGGTTCAGCAAGATCGTTGCTGGGCGCAGGTGGGCCTGCGTCGCATCCAGGCCGATCCCGGGCGCTGGCTGGGGTTGATCCCGACGAAGCTGGGCGAGACCTTCAGCCACGAGTCGTTCGCCATCGAGTACCTCCACGAAGCCGATCCAGTGGCCTGGTACGAAACGCGGCGAGTGGCAGCGCGCGAGCTGCTGACGGGCGTTCACCGCTGGCTGATGGTGGCCGCCGCGCTCGGTGTGGTCGCGTTGCCGAGGCGGCTGCGCCGTCGACCCTGGGAGCTCGCGTTGCAAGCATCGCTGCTGGTCGGTGTCGGGCTGCTCGCGGGTGCAGCCTTGGGCGGCGAAAGGCCGGCCTTCGCATGGCTCGCGCTCTTCATCGTCGCGGTCGGACTGCTACCGCTGCCCGGTCGGCCGCCGCTCAATCGCGCTGGCATTTACCTGCTGGGAATGTTCGCGTCGGTCCTGCTGACGCACTCTGTTTTCTTCGGGGAGGACCGCTATCACCTGGTGGTGACCCCCGTGCTGTGTATCCTGGCTGCAGGCGCTCTGCGCTGGCCCTCAGCGCCGTCCAAGGAAGCATCCGCGACCCGCGCCTGGGCGCAGTGAGCTCAGCCGAAAGACACGCCAACCCTCATTGATGCTCGAGCTCCACGAGCCCGAGCCGCAGCGCCGTCACCACCGCTTCGGTCTTCGAGGAGACGCCGAGCTTTTCGTAGATAGCTCGCACGTGAGAGCGCACCGTGTTCTCGGAGACACCGAGCGCCGAGCCCACATCCGCGTAGCTCTTGCCGCGTGCGAGCATCGCGAGGACGGTTTGCTCACGCGGCGTCAGCTCGCGACCGCCGGGGCGTGCCCGTGGGTTACCGCGGAAGGTCCGTAGCACCAACCCAGCAACGGCTCGCGAGAGCGGCGCGCCACCGCGCAGTGCTTCCTCGATCAAGGAAGCGAGCACGTCGTGGCGCAGCTCGGGGCCTCCAAGCGGGCTGGAGTGCGAAAGCTCCCGCTTGAAGACGTAGCCAGTGGCGCCTGCGCGCAACGCCGCCAGCACCGCGGCCTCCTCCTCGAGCGCCGTGAGCACGACCACGGGTAAGGTGCCCCGTGTGGCGCACGACTCGGTCAACAAGTGCATGCCGTCGGCAATGCTGATGTCGAGCAGAACCAGATCGGGCCGCAGCTCATCCATGAGCAGCCTGGCTTCCCCACAGCTCGTGCTCCAACGGGCGCCCAGGCCACTCTTCGTCAGGGACTCCAGGGCGCCGCGCCCGAACACCGGATCCGGGTCTACGAGCAACACCCGTCGCAGGCGCGCTGCCGGGTTCGGGGTGAACGACCGCAGCGTGAAGGGAAGAGGCGTCACCATGGGAGGGCCCTCGCTGTGAGCGAATGTAGGTGCTCGGGGTTACAGAAGTGAGCTCGGGACACTTACGCAAAGCATAGGGCGGATTGCCCCATGGCGGAACACTTCTGTCACGCCGTCACCGGCTTTCGCGCGCGCAGCGAAAATAGCAGCGGGATTTGCGGCATCGATGCGGGCAGCGCGTAGTAAGCACTGCCGCCCGCGAAGCGTTGCGTCACCTCGCAGCCGAGCAGGCTTTTCCAGGTGCAAAACGGCAGCTCGTGCAGCCACTCGAGGACGAGGCCGGCAGAAATGAGCGCATTGACGATGTCGCTGAGTGAGTGCTGCCACTCGTGGCAGCCGACGCTGTGCTGGACGCTTTCGTCCGCGTAATCACTGCCCGGTGGAAAGCGGATGCCGGCCGGATCGTGAAAGTAGGAGAACAAAGGCAGCAGCGGGCTGCCCGGCGGAACGTCCTCGGCCGTCGGAAAGATGCGCGAGGTGGGATGGGCGTCCACGACGTAGAAGAACCCGCCCGGTTTCAGGTAATCCGCGACGAGCCTCGCCCACGGCTGCAAATCGGGCAGCCAGTTCAAGACGCCATGCGAGGTGTAGACGATGTCGAAACCGCTCGCTGCCTGCAGCGCCTGAGGCAACGCGTACAAGTCGCTGCACACGAATTCTGCAGTGAGCCTGGTTTCGGCCGCCAGCCGAACGGCGAAGTCAATCGCCTCTGGCGAGAAGTCGACGCCGGTCACGCGCGCGCCGCGCCGAGCCCACGACAGCGTGTCGAGCCCGAAGTGGCACTGGAGGTGGAGCACGCGCTTACCCGCGACGTCCCCTACCTCCTCGACCTCGAGAGGATGCAGGCGGCAGACGCCTGCCTTGAAATCCTCGAGCCCATAAACGTTGCCGCGTGTGTGGAGCCGCGTGGCTTCGTCCCACCGCCGGCGGTTCAGCTCCAGCTCCTCCCGCATGTGGCGGTGGTCAGCTTTCTGAAACGCGGCGTCAATCGGAATGAGCTCGGCTAACGCTCACCCGCAACTAATCTGTCCTCGTTGTTCTTCCGGAACGCGTCTCCTCTACGGGAGGGATCTTACCTGCGCCGTCCGACCGGAGGGCGCGGAGCTGGGCGCAACACCACTTTCCGGGGTTGGTGTCCACAATCGTTGCGGCGCCGGACTAAGCCTGATCGAATCTGGCCGCTGCTGCATTGCAGGTGATGCAGGATCGTGGACGAGCTCGGTGGCTGGTTGTGGGCGCGGTGATGACACTTGGTGTCGCGTGCAGCGGTGAAGACCCTGCGCCCGCGGACGGCCAGGGGCAGGGCGGCGCGGTCAGCACCGCGGGGGGAGCGGCGGGATTCCCAGTCGCGGGGGGAGCTGCCAACGGCGGCAGCGCGGGCAGCGGCGGAACCAGCGCAGGCGCCACGAGCTCAGGCGGTACGGCAGCGGGCGGTGCGCCGGTGAGCACCGGTGGCGCGTCGTTGGGCGGCGCGGCCGGCGGCGTCCCTGCGGGCGGTAACGCCAACGCGGGCGGCCTGGGTGTCAGCG
>DASQDA010000269.1:0-9859 GCA_035634435.1 Polyangiaceae bacterium | reverse complement strand
ACTACATTTTCCGCGTCTGCTTCCTCGATCCCTTTCAGGGAAAGGTGATGGCCAACTTCGCCCGCATGAACCTGTAGCTCGAGCGCGTGGCCATCTTCAGAGAGGTGAAGAACGACTACTCGATCGGGCTGGCGGACGCCTTCCGCAGCGCGTTCACCGCACAGGGTGGCAGCGTCGCGCTGGAACAGAGCTACTCGCAGGGCGACACCGACTTCAGCGCGCAGCTGACCGCAATCAAGGGCACCAACGCGCAGGCGATCTTCGTACCCGGTTACTATTCCGAGGTGGGCGCCATCGCCCGCACGGCGCAGCGCCTCGGCGTGAAGCTGCCACTGCTCGGAGGCGATGGCTGGGATGCACCAGACCTGGTCAAGATCGGTGGGGAGGCCCTGAACGGCTCGTACTTCTCCAATCACTTCGCCCCGGACGTGGCCACGCCCAAAGCTCAGAAGTTCGTCGCGGATTTCAGGGCCAAGTACGGCCAGGAACCGACGGGCCTGGGCGCGCTCGGCTATGACGCGATGGCGGTCCTGGCGGACGCGATGAAGCGCTCCACCTCCATCGAGCCGACACCCATTCGCAACGCGCTGACGACGACCAAGGACTTCGAGGGCGTGAGCGGCAGGATCACCATCGACCCGGACCGCAACGCGCAAAAAGGTGCCGTGGTGCTGACGATCGAGGGCGGCAAGGTCCGTTACGCGGCCACCGTGGAGCCCTGAGCCGTCCCCGGCCCAGCCGCTCCGAGTAGTAGGCTCACGAATCCAGCTGCGGAACGCCCATGTGGCGCACGTCCTGGCCACGAACCATGAACACCACCATCTCGGCGATGTTCGTGGCGTGGTCGGCGATGCGCTCGACGTACTTACCGAGCGACAGCAGGCGGGTGCAGCGGAAGACGACCCCCGGGTCCCCCATCATGCGCGCCACCAGCTCGGGAAACAGCTGCGCGTAGTAGGCGTCCACGACGTCGTCGCGCGTCATCACCTGCTCGGCTTTGACGGCGTCACCGGCAACGAAGGCGTCCAGCGCGTCGTGCAGCATGCCCTGGGCAATCTCGGCAATGCGCGAGATGGGGTCGTGCTGCTTCGTCTCCGTAGCCTCGTTGCCGAGCTCCAGCACGCGTTCGCAAACGTTCACGCAAAGATCGCCGATGCGCTCGAGGTCCGTAACCAGCTTCAAAGTGGTGGTCACGAAGCGCAGATCCGAGGCTACTGGTTGGCGCCGCGCCAGGATCTTGAGACTCAGCTCGTCGATCGACAGCTCGAGCTCGTCAATCTGGCGGTCCGCCGCGATCATGGTGCTTGCAAGCGTCAGATTGCGCTCGGTGAAGGCGCGCAACGAGCAGCTCATCATCTCTTCGACGCGGGCACCCATCAGGAGCACGCGATCGCGTAGCGTCGCCAGCTCGTTTTCGTATTCGCGGTCGGTATGACGGGCCATTTGCATGCTCGACGGGCTCCAGGCTTGGGCCCCAGGGGCGCCGGGCGCCGGACCCTTGTTCCCGGTATTTGCCATCCGGACAGTATACACTCCGCCGCTTCAGTGACCCAATTGATGAGCCCAAAAACCATAGAAAGCGGGCAGCAGCTGCTGGCCGAAACGAGGCGTGGCGCCGTCGCTCGCGGGCCCTCTGCGAGCCAAGCGGCACAATGCGCTCCCGGATCCAGTGTATGAATCTGCACACCAGGAGCGCCTCAGCGCGATATTCCCCGTGAGCGAGCTGATTCAGCAAATCATCAATGGCCTCTCTCTGGGGTCGATTTACGCCCTGATCGCCCTTGGCTACACGATGGTGTACGGCATTCTCCGGCTCATCAACTTTGCGCATGGCGAGGTGTTCATGGTGGGCGCCTACGCGGGCTACTACGCTGCTACGCTGCTCGGCATCGAACAGTACGAAGGGGCGGGGCAGTCGTTTCCGCTACTTTTGGCGCTGGCTGTGTTGGTCGCCGCCATGCTCCTGGCCGCCCTGCTTGGCGCCTCTATCGAGTTTCTCGCTTATCGCCCCGTCCGGCGTGCTCCGCGCTTGACCCCGCTCATCACGGCCATCGCGGTGAGCTTGTTGCTGCAGAACCTGGGCATGTTGCTGTTCAGCCCGAACCCGCGGCGCTATCCCGCCATCCTTCGGGAGGTTCCGTACGAGCTCGGCGGCGTCATCGTGACGAACATCAAGCTCACCATCTTCGCGGTCGCTCTGGCGCTGATGGTGGGACTCCACCTGCTGGTGCAGCGCACCTGGACCGGCAGGGCGATGCGCGCGGTTTCGATGAATCTGGACGCGGCCAAACTGATGGGTATCGACACGAACCGGACCATCCGCAATTGCTTCGCGATCGGGTCCGCCCTGGCGGCTGCCGGAGGCATCCTGTTCGGGCTCGACCAGATCATGATCAATCCCTTGATGGGGGTCCTGACGGGGCTGAAGGCGTTCGTGGCGGCGGTGCTCGGGGGCATCGGCAGCATCCCGGGCGCCGTGATCGGGGGTCTGCTCATTGGCCTGGCCGAGCAGCTTACGGCTGGCTATTTGTCGCCCGACTACCGCGATGCGATCACCTTCCTCATCCTGATCGGGATCCTCATCCTGCGACCCGAAGGGCTGCTGGGAGTCGTGCGGCAGGAGAAGGTCTGATGCGCTGGTCCCTCCGGCTGCTGCTGGCCGCGGTGTCTACGCTGGTGCTGTTCGCGCTGAGCTCAGTGCTCGAGGCAGGGCTGCTCGAGTACGTGCAGCGCATCGTGCTCCTGGCGGGCATCAACATCATCCTGGCGGTGGGCCTGAACCTGATAAATGGCACTACCGGGCAGTTCTCGCTCGGCCACGCCGGGTTCATGGCCGTGGGCGCGTATGCGGCGGCGTTTTGCGGCAACGAGCTGCGCCCGCTGCTCGGGTCCGTGCTGGGCCCCTCTGGCTTCACCGACGCGGCGACCTTCAACGTCGCGCTACTGGTGGGAGCCGGAGCGGCCGCCCTGGCCGGGCTGCTCGTGGGTATCCCCACCTTACGTCTGCGGGGGGACTACCTGGCGGTCGTTACCCTGGGCTTCGGCGAGATCATCCGCATCTTGTTCAACAATGCCAATTTTCTGGGCGCGGCAACTGGCTACTTCGGCGACGATCCCGCTGGTCTGCCTGCGTACACCAGCCTGTTCTGGGTTTACCTGTGGGCGGCGCTGATCGTGGGTGCCATCGCCAATCTGACGTTCTCGCAGACGGGACGATCGCTGACCGCCATTCGCGAGGACGAGATCGCGGCGGAAGCCATGGCCACGCCCACGGTCCGTTTGAAAGTACTGGCGTTCACGGTCAGCGCGGCAGCAGCCGGCATCGGCGGCGGCCTCTTCGCCCACATGCAAGCAGGGGTTCGACCCGAGGACTTTCGCTTCGAGAAGTCGATCGACATGGTGGTCATGATCATCGTGGGTGGTCTGGGGTCCATCAGCGGCGCAGTGCTCGGCGCGATCTTCGTCGCCGTCACGCTCGAGCTGATGCGCGACCTGCAGGAGTACCGCCTGGTGCTGTACGCGCTGCTGCTCATCGTGATCATGCTGGTGCGCCCCCAGGGGCTGCTCGGGTCACGCGAGCTGGGCGACCTTTTCGGGCGACGGCGCCGCGGCGCGGAGCGAGGTGCAACGCCATGAGCCTGCTCACGCTCGCGGGCGTCGACAAGACCTTCGGCGGGCTGCGTGCGGTCCGGGGCGTCAGCTTGAAGGTCGAGCACGCCGCCATCTTCGGCCTGATCGGACCCAATGGGGCCGGCAAGACGACGTTGTTCAACGTCATCACTGGGGTCTACCAGCCGAACGCGGGGCAAGTGCTGTTCGACGGCGAGGACATCTCCGGGTGGAAACCGGCGGCCATCGCGGCGCGTGGCATCGCGCGCACCTTCCAGAACATCCGGCTGTTCCGCAGCATGACCGTGGAGCAGAACGTCATGGTGGCCGGGCACCACGTGCATCAGAGCGGCTTGCTGGACGCCGTGTTCCGCACTCGCCGTCACGCCGACGACGAACGCGCGCTCAAAGCCCGCGCGCTGCAGCTGCTCGATATCTTGAACCTGGGAGGCTACGCCCAGGCGAGTGCTGGCAGCCTGCCGTATGGTTCCCAGCGTCGCCTCGAGATTGCCCGTGCGTTGATGTTGAAGCCTAAGCTCTTGTTGCTCGACGAGCCGGCGGCGGGCATGAACAGCCAGGAGGCGGCGGAGCTCGAGCGACAGATCCGCTTCCTGCGGGCTGAGCTCGGCGTCGCCGTGCTGCTCGTGGAGCACAACATGTCTGTCGTGATGAGCGTGTGTGAGCGAATTCACGTCGTCGATCACGGCGAGACGATCGCCGAGGGAACCCCCTCAGAGATCCGCTGCGACGCCAAGGTCCTGGCCGCCTACCTCGGACAAGAGACCGAGGGGCCAGCGGCCACCACCCAACCGGCAGCGCCATGAGCGAAGCGGTACTCGAGCTGGATGAGCTCTCCGTTTCGTACGGCGGTATCGCAGCGGTCAAACGCATCTCGCTGCAGGTAGCGCGGGGTGAGATCGTGACGTTGATCGGCGCCAACGGTGCGGGCAAAACCAGCACGCTCAAAGCTATCGTGGGGCTCTTGCCGCCTAGCTCCGGGAGCGTGCGGCTCTTCGGGCAGTCGCTGCGCGGCGTACCCACCCACCAGATCGCAGCGCGGGGCGTGGCCCTGGTGCCGGAAGGCCGCGCCATCTTCGGCAGCATGACCGTGCGGGAGAACCTGGAGCTTGGCAGCTTCTGCAAGCGGGAGCCCCTGGCTCGAGCGCAGCGCCTCGAGCGTTGCATCGCGCTCTTTCCTCGGCTGGGCGAGCGATTGGATCAGGAGGGCGGTACGTTGTCGGGCGGCGAGCAACAGATGGTCGCCATCGGCCGGGCGCTCATGAGCGACCCACAGCTGGTGCTACTGGATGAGCCGAGCCTGGGCCTGGCACCGAAGCTGGTCGCGCAGATTTTCGCGAGCATCGTGGAAATCGCGAAGGCGGGCATCACCATCCTGCTCGTGGAGCAGAACACACGCCTGGCCCTGGAGACCGCGCACCGCGCCTACGTCCTGGCAACGGGCGAGGTCGTCATCAGTGGCAGCGCCACCGAGCTCCGCCAGGACGCGAGGATCCGCGCCGCCTACTTCGGAGAGACCGTCGACGCGGCAGCTCCACCTGCCGAGGTCAGAAGGTCACCTTGATCGACTCGGCCGAGCGTTGCGCCGGACCGTGGTAGACGGCCTCGACGTTATTGCCGTCCGGATCGAGCAAGAACCCTGCGTGGTAGCCGGGGTGGTACGCGCGCTTGCCGGGAGCGCCGTTGTCGGTGCCGCCCGCCGCCAAGCCCGCGCGGTAGAATCGCTCCACGGCGTCCGTGTCGCGTGCTTGAAACGCGACATGCACGCGCCCCGTGAGCTCCCCCGCGGCCGCGGGGCTCGCTGCGTCGGAGACGAACAGCTCGTCGAACCAGAAAAAACCCGGCCCTTCGCCGCCGAGCGGCACGCCGAGCTCGGCCAACACGGCAGCGTAGAAGCGCTTGCTGCGCTCGAGGTCCCTTACGACCAAGTGGAGGTGATCGAGCAGTCGTCCGCGATGAATCTCCTGCGTCTCCATGCGGCGTAGCTTAACGCCTTCAGCGGGCTGCGCGCGGGCTCGCCCGCCCCGTGGGGGCCGTGGCTCAGGTTGTGCCAGCTGACGCGGCCCGTGTCACGGCACACGCGCCGCGTCAGCTGCGCCTACATCAGCTCTCATAGCTGATTTGGCCCCAGCTCTGCCGTGCGCGGGCATGGCCCATTTGCTGCTCTATCGAGCAGCATGCGCCACTTACGTTCCACGCCTCGCTCCCTCTCCTCCTTATCGCGCGCCGGAATCCTGCGGCCGAGCCTGGCCCTGACCAGCTGTTGCGTGCTGTGGACCCTCCTTGGTTGTTCGAGCAGCACAGAGGAGACCCCGGCACCCGTCACGCCCAGCGACTCCTCGTTCGAATCCGCGGACCCTGGCGCGGGAGGCCCTCCGGGTCGTGGCGTGGGCGTGGTGCCGGGCGGTAGCAATGACGGTGCAGCCGGGCCGACGGCGCCACCCTCCGGTAATCCAACGGCCGGCGAGAGCGACGGCGATGGCGCAGGTCGGGCCATCGAAGAAGCGGACATCATCAAGATGGAGGGCACGACGCTCTACGCCTTGTCTCAGTACGGAGGGTTGAGCGTCATCGATGCGAGCCGTCGCGATCGTTTGCAGCTCGTTGGTCGCCACAAGATCACCGCCACCCCGTTCGAGATGTACGTGCGCGACGGCGTCGTGATGGCGCTCTACAATGGATATGGCGAGTATAGCGTCGACCCAAAGACGCAGCAGTGGAGCTACCATCAGACCAGCTACGTCATTGCCATCGACGCCCGCGTCCCCGCCGCGACGACCGTGATCGGGCGCTTCGCCGTGCCTGGCAGCATTTCCGATTCGCGCATCGTGGGTGACGTCCTCTATGTGGCAGCTTTCGAGAACGGATCGTGCTGGGGCTGTGGGACGGCGCCGCGTACCAACGTCATCTCGCTGAACGTCGGAAACCCGGCGGCCATCAGCAAAGTGGACGAGATAAGCTTCGCCGAACGGCTGGATACTGGCTACAGCTGGAAACGCAGCGTCACCGCCACCGACCAGCGGCTCTACATCGCAGGCCCAACCTGGGGACCGAATGAGCCCATCGGCTCCACCATCCAGGTTGTGGATATCTCCGACCGCGCGGGTAACCTGGAGGAGGGGGCGACGGTCAAAGTCGACGGCCAGATCGAGAGCCGCTGGCAGATGGACGAGGACGCGGGCGTTCTGCGCGTCGTCAGCCAGGCCTTCAACTGGCGAACCGACACGGTTCCCAAGGTGCAAACGTTCCAGGTGGCCTCGTCCAGCGACATCCGCCCGCTCGGGCAGGTCTCCCTCGTTATCCCGCGGAACGAACGGCTGCGCAGCGCCCGCTTCGATGGTCCGCGCGGCTATGCGATCACGGCCCTGCAGGACGACCCACTCTTCACCATCGACCTCTCCAACCCGCGACTGCCCCGGCAGGCGGGTGAGTTGGTCATGCCGGGCTGGGTTTATCACATGGAGCCCCAGGGCGAGCGCTTGCTGGGCCTCGGCTTCGACCAGGGGAACGCCGCGGGCGCGCTCACCGTTTCACTGTTCGACGTGAGCAACCTGGCGACCCCGACGATGCTGAGCCGCGTGAACTTCGGCGGGGACTGGGCCTCGCTCGCCGAGGATCAAGATCGCATTCACAAGGCGTTCAACGTCTTGCCGGACGCGGGGTTGCTGCTGGTTCCGTTCTCCGGCTGGTCGAACCGCACGACGGCGAAGGACTGCGGCATCGGGAGTAGCTTCCAATCCGGCGTTCAGCTGATCGACTGGGCTGACGACCAGCTGGCCCTGCGCGGCGTGGCCCCTGCCAAAGGGCAGGCGCGGCGCGGCTTCATCCATGACGAGCGCCTGTTCACGATGAGTGACGAGCGTATCGAGGCTTTCGACATCAGCGACCGCGACACTCCTCTCGGCAAGGCCTCCCTGCCGCTCGCGCAGATCGTCAACCACTCGGCGGTTGCTGGCGATCGGGTCGTGCGCATCGGTCACGACTGGTGGACGAACTCCACCGAGCTGGACGTGACGAGCGTGAACGCGGCGCAGCTACCGAGCGCCTATGGTCGCGTGCAGCTGCCAGAGCTCGACCCCGGCGACCAGTGCTACTCCAGCACCTGGCTCGGTGATGTGTATTCGAGCGCCAACGCGGTGCACCTCATGTACCAGAGGCACGAGTACTTCCCGTTCACTGGCGGCTCGAGCAAGGAGAGCACGAAGATCCTCAGCGTCGACACGCAGGACCCCTCGGCTCCCAAGGTCGTCGGCAGCGCTAGCCTCGATTTCACTCCCCAGTATTCGAGCTACGGCGGCGTCTGGGACAGCGGCAAGCCGACGGTGATGGTCGGTTCGACGATGGTCATCGCCAACCGCCGCACCGAGTGGAACATGGATTACACGAAGGCGTCCGTGGCCGAAACCAACCTGAAGCTGGTCGACTTGCAGGACCCGCTCAAGCCGGTCGTCAGCACCATCCAGCTACCGCGCTTCATCGGTGCAACCGGCTTGCTCGTGAGCGGGAATGTCGTCGCTACCAGCCATTTCGAACCCGCGAGCGGAAGCGCCGCCACCCCGAGCCCCGACCAAAAGGTGCGCTTCTACCTCGATCGGCTCGACCTCAGCGATCCGGCACAGCCGCGCCTGGCCCCCAGCGTCAACATTCCCGGTTCGTTGCTAGCGTTCGATGCAGCGTCCGGCCACGCGATCACCGTCGACTACGCAGCGCGCCGCTTTGCCGGACAGACGGCTCAGCAATGCGCAGAGCGCTACAGCGGTTGGCTGGAATACCCGTCCAACACCAACATCGTCCAGGACACGGTGGGCCTGTGTCACAGCATGCAACAGACGCTGCACCTCGTCGCCGTCGCTGGCAGCCGAGCCACCATCGTCGATAGTCACAGCCTCGAGCTCGGCGAGGCCGTCGGGAGCACCGCTCTGGCTGACGACCGGCTCTTCGTGTTGCTCGCCCGCTCGGGCGGCTACTACGGGCGTGGCGGGGGCCTTGGCATCGCCGACAGCGCTGGCGGCCCCGGCTACTACGGCTTCAGCAGCCAACCGCTCACGTTGCTCACCCTCGGGGGCATCCGCTCCGGCACCTTCGCCGCCGGTCGGCTAGCCATGGAGGGCGGCGATTCCTGGGGCGGTTACCTGCCGCTGCAGGCAGCGGGCGAGCGCGCTGTCCTGGCCACGGGTTTCCGCGGCAAGCTCTTCGTGGTGGATGCCGCCGACGCCGCCGCACCCACCCTGCTGCGCGAGGTCGAAACCTTCGGCTACGTTCAGGATCTCGACATCATTGGTCAAACGGCCGTTGCCTCGATGGGCCACGACGGAGTGCAGACCATCCGCTTGGACGACTGAGCGCCCAGCGCTAATTGGGGGATTACGCCCCTCGCCCAAAAAGGCGTGGGGCGTAATCCCCGTGTGCGCTGCGGCGACGGGAAGCGTCTCTGAGCGGGTGCTAGCCTTGGGTCGTGCGCATTGCAGGATGGACTTTGTTGCTCGTGCTTGCCGGCTGCACACCCAGCGAGCCACCGAGCTGGCCTACGGGTGGCGCGCCGCTATCGATCCCGGAAGCGCGCTGGGAGCGCCGCGGTGAGCGCGTGGTGCAGATTCTTCCGAACGGCAACGTGCTGGAAGGGGGCAAGCTGGTGCTGAGCGTGGACCGCGTCGGTCGAGTCGTCGACGAGGACTACGACCCCGTGGGGATCCTGTTGCCGGATGGGCGCGTGATTGGCACCGACGATGAGCCGCTCGGCCAGGTGGGAGTGACCAACGCTGCGCCGCCCTGGTCCGGCGTCGCCTGGCTGGCGGTCATGCCGGACGGCACCGTCACCCATTTCAGGCCCGACGGCGAACGGGAGGCGTGGGGACGCTGGCTCGGCTGCCCAGGACCGGCCCTGCGCACCTGCACCCTCGTCACTCACATGCTCATGCTTCGCGAAGCCGGCAGCGCGCCCGCCTCCGGTGTGTCATTCGGCGTGGGCGTGGGCGTGGGAATCGGGTTCTAAGCGTGCTAGCCCTCGGCCCGTGATTCGGCTCGACAACGTTGAGAAGCGCCACGGGCGCCAGGTGCTGCTGATGGACGCTTCCTGCGCGGTGTTCCGCGGCAAGAAGGTCGGCCTGGTGGGACCCAATGGCTCTGGCAAGTCCACCATCTTCCGCATGATCGTCGGCGAAGAGACGCCCGATGGGGGCCAGGTGGTCGTCGATCGGGGCACCAGCATTGGCTACTTCAGCCAGGACGTCGG
>DASQDA010000268.1:0-6383 GCA_035634435.1 Polyangiaceae bacterium | reverse complement strand
GGTCTGCGCACGGCGTCAATCAGCGGCAGCTCGAGCGCTTCCGCTACGACGACCCGAACGCCATCTTGATGCAGGTGCCCGGCGTGTATCTGCGCCAGGAAGATGGCATCGGGCTGCGGCCCAACATCGGCATTCGCGGGGCGAACCCCGATCGCAGCAAGAAAGTGACCCTGCTGGAAGACGGTGTGTTGCTCGCGCCCGCGCCCTACTCGGCGCCCGCTGCTTACTACTTTCCTCTGATGCCGTTGATGACCAACGTTCGCGTCATCAAGGGCCCTGCTTCCGTGGCGCATGGGCCCCAGACGGTGGGCGGCGCCATCGACCTCATCACGCGCTCCATCCCCTCGCAGACGGCAGGCCTGCTCGAGGCTGCGCTCGGTGAATACGGGTACAACAAACAACACGCACACTTCGGCTCGAGCAGCGAGCAGGTCGGCTTCCTGGTCGAAGGCGTCCGCCTGCAGAACACGGGCTTCAAGCAACTGCCGGACGACGCCGACACCGGCTCGACGCGCAGCGAGGTGATCACGAAGTTTTCCTACGTCCTGAACCCGCTCTCGCAACAGCGCCAAGAGCTCGGTCTGAAGCTTGGCTACGCCGAAGAGGTGTCGAACGAGACGTACCTGGGGCTCAGTGATGCCGATTTTCGACGCACGCCCCTGCGACGCTACGCGGCGAGCGCCCTGGACCGCATGGAGAGCCATCGAACCTCGATCGTGCTGTCACACCAGCTCGAAGATCCGGCACTGGGGCTCACGATCAAGAGCGCAGCTTACCGCCACGACTTTGCCCGTACCTGGCGCAAGCTGAATGCGTTTCGCGGCGCCAGCGTCGCGGGTGTGCTCGCGGACGTGGAAGATCCAGTGAACGCCAACCTCTATGCGGTGCTAACGGGTGCCGAAGACAGCGGCAGCGGCAGCGACGTGCTCTTGATCGGCCCGAATCAGCGGACCTTCGTGAGTCAGGGTATACAGAGCGTGCTGGGCTTGAAGGTTCGGAGTGGGCAGCTCGAACACCGCGTGGAGGCCGGCGTGCGCGCTCACTACGACAGCGTTCGCCGGCGACACAGCGAGGATGCGTTCGCAATGTCCGAGGGGCGATTGGTGCCCGAGGGGAGCGCCACTCAGGTTACCGCCGCCAACCGCAGCGCGAGCTACGCGCTGGCCCTGCATGCCCTCGATGCCGTGACCTGGCAGCGCCTCACAGTCACCCCCGGCGTGCGCCTGGAGCTCATCCACTCCACCAACGAGGACGCGCTGACCGCCGAGGCAGAGCGCGGTTTCGTCGCAGCGCTGCTGCCTGGTGTCGGGCTTTACTACGCCGCCACGGACGCCTTCGGGGTGTTGGCCGGTGTGCACCGGGGCTTTAGCCCGCCGCCACCGGCAAGCGATGAGCACGTGAAGCCGGAGTCCAGCACCAACTACGAGCTTGGCGGCCGCTTCAGCGCGTCCAGGCTGCGCGCCGAGTGGATCGGCTTCTACAACCACTACACGAATCTGACCGACCTCTGCACCCTCTCCAGCGGGTGCCTGAGCGAAGATCTGGATCGCCAGTTCGACGCTGGCAAAGCCCGCATCTATGGTTTCGAGGCGCACGTGGCGCACGAGCTTCCTCTGCACGAGTCGCTCACGATGCCCTTCTTCGCTTCGTACACGCACACGCAAGCTCAGTTCCAGAGCAGCTTCAGCTCGCAAGACCCGATCTACGGCAACGTGCGAAAGGGCGACGAGATCCCGTACGTACCACTGCACCAGGCCGCGCTCGGCCTGGGCCTCGAGTCGCCGCTCGGAGGAGGGGTCGTCAGCTTCAACTACGTGGCGCCGATGCGCGAAGAAGCCGGCAGCGAGCCGCTCGATCGAGCGCTGACCACCGACCGACAGCTGTGGCTGAACGCCGGAGCCAAGGTTCGCCCTTGGCCTGCGCTCCAGATTTATGCCGACCTGCGCAACGCGCTGAGCTCGCACCACATCGTGGCACGCCGGCCCTACGGAGCCCGCCCCAACGCGCCCCGCTGGCTCCAGGTCGGAGCCAAGTTGCAGTTCTGATTCGCGGACGGCGGCCCGGAGACGTGCTCCGGGCCCGCAACACGAAGGCTCAGCTCTCGATGAAGCTCTTGAGCTGCTTGGAGCGGCTCGGGTGCCGCAACTTGCGCAACGCCTTGGCTTCAATCTGACGAATGCGCTCCCGCGTGACCTCGAAGTCCTGACCCACTTCTTCGAGTGTGTGGTCGCTCTTCTCGCCGATGCCGAAGCGCATGCGCAGCACCTTTTCCTCGCGCGGCGTCAGCGTCTTCAAGACCTTGCGAGTCTGCTCGCTGAGATTCATGTTGATGACCGCGTCGGCGGGGCTGATGACGCTCTTGTCTTCGATGAAGTCGCCGAGGTGGCTGTCCTCTTCTTCGCCAATGGGCGTCTCGAGGCTGATCGGCTCCTTGGCGATCTTCAGCACCTTGCGCACCTTGTCGAGCGGCAGCTCCATCTTCTCGGCGATCTCTTCGGGAGTCGGCTCGCGGCCGTACTCCTGCACGAGATAGCGAGAGGTGCGGATGAGCTTGTTGATCGTCTCGATCATGTGCACCGGAATACGAATGGTGCGCGCTTGATCGGCAATCGCCCGGGTGATCGCCTGTCGGATCCACCAGGTGGCATAGGTGCTGAACTTGTAGCCGCGCTTGTACTCGAACTTGTCGACGGCCTTCATCAAGCCGATGTTGCCTTCCTGGATCAAGTCGAGGAACTGCAAGCCGCGGTTCGTGTACTTCTTCGCGATGGAGACCACGAGGCGTAGGTTGGCTTCCACCAGCTCTGCTTTGGCCTTCTCCGCCTTGCGCTCGCCCGTGCGAATCGCCTGGTAAGTCTTGAGCAAGTCGCCGACGTCGATGCGCAGCTCCTCTTCGACCTTCTTGACGCCCTTGCTGGCGCTCTTGATGGTCTCGTCCATCCCGTCGAGATCGCCGCGGTCCACGCCCAGCTTGCGCGCGAGCTCGTCCTCGGCTGCGGGGTCGTCCTTGGCGTCGCGCAGCATCTTCTTCAGCTCGCTCTTGCTGGCGCCGGTGATCTTTTCGAGCTCGATGACCTTGCCCTGCGTGCGGTACACGCGTTCGATCATCGCCTTCAGCTTGAACACGATCTTGTCGATCGTCTTCTTGTTCAGGCGCATCTCCTGCAGCGTCTTGACGAGCTCCTTTTTGTTTTCCGAAAGCTCCTTGTCGACCAGCTTGCGGCGGGCCTCCACGGCGCTCTTGCGCTCTTCCAGGAGCTCGGAGTTCTTCTTGTCCAGCCGGCGCACGCGATCAATCAGGCGAATGATGCGGCGGTCGGCCTCTTCTTCGTCGAACTCGTGCTCTTCGTCCTCGGCGTCGCGGACGATGTCTTTGACGCGGATCTTGTGGTTGCGCAGGCGCTCGCCGATATCGATGATCTCGCGCACCGCGATCGGGCTCGACAGGATCGAAGTGAGGATTTCATTTTCCCCCTCTTCGATGCGCTTGGCGATCTCGACCTCGCCCTCGCGCGTGAGCAGCGCCACGCTGCCCATCTTGCGCAGGTACATGCGCACGGGGTCGTTGCTCTTGAAGAACTCGTCGTCGTTGGTGCGCCCAGCGGTCGACGTGGGGCCTTCTTGAGCGGGCTCTTCTTCGGTCTTGGCGGCCGTCTTGCTCGGAGCCTCGTCGTCCGAGACGCGGTGCGGCGCGATCTTGATGTTGCTGGCATCGTCGACGACTTCGATCTCTTCGTCGTCGAGGGCACTCAACATGTCGTCCATCTGGTCAGGGCCGACCTCTTCACCCGGCAACGCCTCGTGGACGTCGTCGTAGGTGAGGAAGCCTTTGCTCTTACCCAGACTGATCAGTTGCTCCTTGGTTTTGCCGTTTGCTTTGCCCTGACTGGGCGAGGACGGGGCGCCGTCTTCGTCGTCTTCGTCGAGCTCTTCGGGCTCCGAGCTAGGCGGAGCGCTTGTCGCACCATTGCCCTTTGCCGCTTTCGCGGACAGTTTGGGCTTCGGCTTTTCTGCCGTAGGCGCCTTCTTGACGGCGGCGCCCGCGGTCTTCTTTGCCGGACGATCAGCTTTCTTCGATCCCACCTTGACCTCGCTACTCCGATACCAGCGTCTTGTTCTGCCGCGCTTTAAGGAACAGCGCCTGAAGCAACGCCTGCTGCTGCTCGAAGTCGCCGGTTCGCGCTGCGCGCTCCAGCTCTTCGACCGCGGTCTTCTTGTCGCGCGACAGCACCAGTGTCTTCAATTGCCTCACGTTCCCTGAAACTTCTGCTCGCGCATCTTCGGGCCTCGCGTGTCGAGGTGCCGCCAAACGGGCGCGCGCGAATGGATGGATCGCGGGAGCCAGCTTCGCAAGCACTACTTCCGGGTTCCGGAGGCCGTCGCGCTCCCAAGCCTGACGCAATGCGGCAAGCGCTCCAGCCGCATCTCCCTCGAGAAGAGCCACCGCCTCCGCGAAATCGGGCTCGTTCACGAGCTCCGGATAATCCAAAAAACTACCGAGGATCTCGAAGGCGATTTCCGCGCGACGATCCCGAGAGCGCGCTCGTGCTGGTGATGGCGCCGCCGCCGCCGCGACCCCCGTCGGCCCGGTAGTCGGTGCTGCCGTCCGACCCAGTGCGCGCTCCAAATCCTGCAAAGTGCGGGCATCGGAGACGTTGAGGCGTTGCGCCAGACGCGGCACGTGCTCCTTTTCCGCCAGGGCGCGCACGGAAGGATCGGGCTCACTATTGAGGAGCTCGCCCACCTCACGAATGAGTGCCGCTTGGCCCACCACGTCGACGCGCGCACTCGGGTTGTCGAGCAGACCATCGATGAGGAACGCGAGCAGCGGTCGCGCCGCTGACAGGACGCGCTGGACGCCTTCGGCGCCCTGCTTGCGTGCCAGATCGTCGGGGTCGACGCCGTCCGGCAAGGTGGCCACACGCGCGGAGAGCCCGACCTTTTGGCAGACCTCGCGCGCGGCACGCACCGCACGCCGGCCCGCTTCGTCGCCATCGAAGAGGAAGACGACGTCGGCGCAAAATCGACGGATCTGCTGAGCTTGCTCCAGCGTGAACGCCGTCCCGAGCGGTGCGATGACATTCTTGATGCCGCGCGCGTGCAAGCTCACCACGTCGAAGTTGCCCTCGACCAACACGCAAAAGTCGGCGTTCCGAATGCCCTGACGTGCTTGGTAGATGCCAAACAGCGCCTCGCGCTTGCGGTAGATCGCCGACTCGGGTGAGTTGTAGTACTTCGCGGGTTTCTCGGCGCTCGCCGCGGGCGCTTCGAGCCCGAGCTCGTTCAGCTCCTCGGGCGTGGGGTCTTCCAGCGCACGACCGCTGAAGGCGATGACCCGACCCTGGGCGTCGAGCACTGCGAACATCAGTCGGTGGCGGAAACGGTCGTAGTAGCCGGACCCACTCTTTCGCGAAGCGATGAGCCCGACGCGCTCCGCCGCGGCAAGGCTCGCGCCACTTTCACGGAGATGTTTGACCAGGCCGTCCCAGCCGAACGGCGCATACCCGATACGGAACGCCTGCAGCGCATCCGCGGTCGCGTCCGTTGCCGAGCGAGCGACGAGAGCACGGCGTTCGAGCTCAGCGTGACCGTGCGCGGCGAGCGGATGCTCGCGCAGCATGCGCTCGAACCAGGCGGCGGCCGTGCTCATGACTTCGAAGAGCTCGTCGGAGCGCCGCCGAGCGTCCGTCTGCTGCCGCCGTTCGACCTCCGTCACGTGCAAGGCAAGCTCGATACCGGCGCGCTCGGCGAGCCGCTGCACCGCCTCGGTGAACTCGAGGCCCTCGACGTGCTGGACGAACTTGATGGCGTCACCGGACTCGTGGCAGCCGAAGCAATGATAGAAGCCGCGCTCGGGGTTCACGTGGAAGCTCGGGCTCTTCTCCTTGTGAAAAGGGCAAAGCCCGACGTAGCTTCGGCCTCGCTTCTGGAGTTTTAGCGATTCGCCAATCAGGGCGACGAGATCCGTCTCGCGGCGGATCCGGTCGAGCGTGTCCTGCCCGATCACGGCGGAGCACATACCGCAAAAAGCCGTCGCACGCCGGTCGCCAGCCTCGCTTCGACGATAATCGCGTGCGACGGGACTCGTGCCGACACCCTGCGAAGCTCGTGCAGCGCGAAAAGGGGGAGCGGTTCCAGCCATGGAACGCGGCGTGACGGGCGCGGCGGCCAAGGAAACCTTGACCGGAACGTTTGTTCAGTATAAGGTGACGTGTTGAATGCGCCCACTTCCACTGCACAATCCGCGCAATCGGTGGGAACACTCACAGACCACCTATGACGCTGGGGAACAGCCGGAGCTCGGGCTCGAGCTGTACGAGGACCAAAGCGCGTCCGTCATTTCGGCGAATGACAGCCCTGACCTATCGTTCCGCTACAGCCTG
>DASQDA010000267.1:0-3796 GCA_035634435.1 Polyangiaceae bacterium | reverse complement strand
TGAGAAAGGACTGCACGTGCGTTGCGAAGCCCAGCTGATCTTCCGGATGAATGAGCGACGCGAGACCGGCGGTGAAGTGATGGGCATCTGCCACCACGTCGTAACCCAGGCTTTCCCAGACATTGATCATGGTCGAACGGGCGGTCGCTATGTTGCCGTCGTCCATCTCGTGGTCCCACGTACATACCTTCGAACCGAGCATCGCCAGCTCGAGACGATCCTTCACCGTGCGCGATTCCTGCTCCACCCGTTTGAGCTCGGTGATGTCCACGCTCGTTCCCAGAAAGCGCAGCGGCACACCCGCCTCGTCCCGCGTCACGATCCCACGGCCCAGGTTCCAGTGCAGGGATCCATCCTTGTGTCGAATGCGGTACTCGGCCTCGAACTGCGGGGTTCGTCCCTCCAGACACGCCGCCACGGCTTGCATCACCGGGCCCTGATCCTCGGGAAGGATGACGAGCTCCAGACTGGCGGCGAAATCGATGATCGCGGGATCCTGGTCATATCCAAGGGACTCCCACACGTTGAGAAACGTGGCTCGAGCGCCGGCGATCTGCCCATCGACCAGGTCGTAGATCCAGATGTACACGCGCGAGAGCTGGGTCGCGAGCGTGAGCTGCTCGGTTGCAGCTCGCCTCGCCTCTTCTTCACGTTTCAGGTTGGTAATGTCCCGGCTGGTGCCGGTGAGCCGCAGCGGAGCTCCGCGCTCGTTCCGCAACACACAGCCGCGGGCAAGGCGCCAGTGAACGTCTTGGTCCTCGTCGCCAGGCGCTCGGTACTGGACATTGATCAGCTGAGTCTCGCCGCTGATGCAGGCCTCGATCGCGGCACTCACACGTGCGTGGTCTTGCTCCGCAACGACGGGCTCGAAGCTCGATAGATAGTCCGCGGGAGTGAACACCCCGCCTTGCAGCTCCAGGTCCCAGGCTGTCACCTCCGATGCACGCAGAGCCAGGTCCAGGCGCTCCTTCATCGCGAGTGTCTCTTGCTGTGCGTGCTTGAGCTCCGTCGTGTCCATGGCGACACCAAAGAAGCTGCGGGGCAGTCCCTCCGCATCGCGGCGAACGCTGCCGCGACTGAACCGCCAGCGCATGGAGCCATCAGCGTGCCGATAACGGAATTCGACCTGAAACTCGGGCGTTTCCCCGTCCACGCACGCTTGAACTGCCGCCGTGACACGCTGCTGATCGTCCTCCGGCATGCCCACGAGAGCAGAGACCGCAGCGAAGTTGATCGTCGGAGATACGGGCACCTCATCCGACGCCGCGTGGTTTTCGACCAGGTGGCTGTTCGCGACGGAGCCGTCGGTCAGGGCGTATTCCCAGAGAGACGACTTGCACACGCGCATGGTCAGCCAGAGCTGTGTTTCGGCCTTGATCGAGCGCTGCTCCGTGAGCTTGCGATCGTCGATGTCCGTCGATATCACTGCCCAGCGTAGGGTGCGGCCCTCACCGTCGCGAACGGGCGCCGCCTGACAGCGGAACCACTGATACGTCCCGTCGTGGCGTTGCAGCCGATGCTCCACGTCTAGCCCCCGCCCGTGGGCCACGGCGTCTAACCAGGCGACCTGAGTTCCGGCGCGTTCTGCTGGATGTATGCTCTCGAACCAACTCAATCCGAGCAGGTCGCGGTGATTGAGTCCGGTGAATTGCGCAACGGCAGGACTGAAGTAATCGATCAGGCCCTCGCCGCTGGCAGTCCAGATGAGCTGCGGCATGCTTTCGACTATCCCGCGCCAACGCGCCTGGTTGGCGAGCAGCGCCTCCTCCCTTTTCGCTCGCAGACGGACCTCCGCGAGCAGCTCCGCGACGCGCTGCTCCGCCTTTGCCAGTCGTCGACCCCCGACGTGCGCGGCCCGCGCGGCGGCAACGATCACCCTGGCGATCACGCGTGGACCAAGAAGCAGAATAGATACCGCGGTTGCTCGATCCAACTTGTGCTCGCCAGCACCGTAGCAAATACCGGACCCTGCCGTGTCGACCGCGAATACCCCGGTTTACGCAGGACTGCGGCGGCGCGAAGGTCCGGCCCTCGAGAGCCAGCACGGCGCAGCTGACCAAAAGCTGGCCACCAGGGTCAGTTTCGGCGCCAGTGCCGGCACGTTGGGTAAACCGCTAGCCCAGCTCACAGACAGGGTTGCTAGCTGCGCCGGCACAGCGGCACGGCTCGGCCACAGCGCTGGCGGTGCTAAAGGCCGGCTCCAACGACGGTCGGGTTGCGTCTGCCGTCAACGCGTCCCGGAGATGGTCGCTCGCGCGTCTGAGACCGTCTACCAGCGGCGAGAGCCAGCTGAGATCCCAGGCCAACGCGGCGGCTCGCTCGACGAGTTGGTCCAGGCTGTCAAGCAAGGACCGATCGGCGGCGGGTCCGAGGACGAGTGGCGCGCGGTCAGGTGGGACGGCCGCGCAGGAGCTCGCGCGTGCGTTCCGCGGCTCCTCGCGGAGTGGCGGCGGCGGCAACAGATGCGCGAGCGGCGGTAGGGCCGCCGACAGATCAGCGGCTATAGCGAGCATTGCCACAGGTAGGGTGGTGCCGCGGGGCTCCGCATCGGCGCGCACCAGGATTCGAAGCACGTGTACGAGTACCGCATGGAGCACCTGCTGCACCTCGGACCCAGCGGCGACCGCGGACGCAGGCGTAGTATGCAGGGACAACTGCACCGCAAGCGCAGCAGCTTGCCTGTAATTGAGGGCAGCGACATCCCACGCGACACGCCGACCCTCCTCGTCACCCGCGTCGGCCAGTTGCGATTCGAGCGCCTCGGCCTGCGCCGCTACGTACCGTTGGGCCTCAGTCAGACCAACCAGGGTTCGGCTGCGCTCGCCGCCATCGCCGCAGGAATGCTCCAGCTCGAGCAACAGTGCAGGCGCGGCAGAAGCTGGAGACGGAGCGCCAGGGCCGCGAGCTCGGCACGCGATGCGGCTGATGAGATCCGTCTGCTCCCGGGCATGCTGACCGAGCGTCCTGCGCACACCCCAGAAAGGCAGGCCCAGGGCGGCCCAATACTGCTGCTTGTAGACGTCTCGCAGCGACGTCGACAAGCTCGACAGGCGCTGCAGATCCGCAGCCGCCACACCGACGGATGGCTGCGTTACGAAGTTGAGTGCAAGAGACATGACGCGCGATTGCTCCGGAGAAGGGGTCGTGTGCTGGCGGCGGTGCGAGTTGTCGGGGCGACACCAACCGCGAACATGCGGCGGCTAGAGCATCATCCGTGCCGTCGCGGGTCGGCGCAGAAAACGCGCGGCACTAAGGTCGTCAGCTCGTCTTGCACCCCTCCGGTTGCCGGATCTTGGCCGCGCTGACCAATCGCGGACGCTGAGCCCTGGCGCGTGCTGACGCCCCGTGGGCACGCGCCGCCACTCGCAGGCCGCTTGCATCCGATTCCGTCGACACCCTGGCACGGCCGGTGCAGCCTCTTGCGCCATGGCGCACAGCTTCGGGTCACTGGTCTTCACGTCGGCCGTCAAGGCGTTGCAGGAGCGCTACGGTAGCCGTCAGCAGTACGCGCGGCTGGAGCAGCAAGGCCAGACGCAAGACACGCTCGGCGAGCAGGAAACCGAATTCATCACTGAGCGTGACAGCTTCTACATGGCAACGATCGGTTCCTCGGGGTGGCCCTATATACAGCACCGGGGCGGACCCAAAGGCTTCGTGAAGGTGTTCGACGGAAAGGTGCTCGCGTTTGCCGACTTCCGCGGAAACAAGCAATACGTCAGCGCAGGCAACCTGGCGACCGACACTCGGGTTGCAATCATCATGGTGGACTACCCCAGGCAAGCCCGTCTGAAGCTGC
>DASQDA010000266.1:0-15221 GCA_035634435.1 Polyangiaceae bacterium | reverse complement strand
AGAGCGGCGCCGATCTCGGCGAACGAATCGCCAGTTGCGCGCGCGCGAGCTTGGCTCCCGAGCTCTACAACCGAATCGACGAAGTCCTGGTCTATGCGCCGTTGACACGCGAAGAGGTGCGCGAGATTGCTCGCCGCCTGTTACTCGCGGTGGGCCGCACGCTGCGCGCGCAGCGCGGCATCGGTCTCGAGTTCAGTGCCGAGGTCGTCGACTTCTTGCTCGACAACGGCGGCTTCGACCCGGCTCTCGGAGCAAGGCCGATGAAACGCAGCGTGGCGCGCTTGATCGAGGCGCCGCTGGCCGAGAAGATTCTTGCGGGTGAGCTTTCGCCCGGCAACGTCGTGCTGCTCGAGATCGACCAGGGGCAGCTCGCCGTTGACGTGCTCGGGGACGGCGCCAATGCGCGGATTTCCGCGGCAGAGTAGCTAGGGCGCGTCCTCGAGCGCTCGCCGATAGCGCTCACGGCGCACGCCATCGCGTAAAATCTCGAAGGCCTCGTCCAGGATCTCGAGGATGAGCTCGAGATCGTGACCGAGATCGGCGGTGAGCGGCGTCAGGATGCGCTCCGCGTCGAACTCCTGACGCTAGCTGGTGTACGCGCGGCGGATGTCGTAGCTGGTGGCGTTGCGGCTGACGCCGAGCAACGCGAAGTAGTCGCCTTCTTCCACCAGGGCACGGCGAGCGTGAATGCGAGCGCGCACGGCCTCGTGGTCGATGGTATCGCTAGCCGCACGCGGCGCACGCCGCGGCGGGCGCCGCGTGGTGCGCGCTCGCAAGACGCCGAGCTCGACCAGCGTGAAGAGCACGGTGGAGAGCTCCTGCGAAGCCGCCCGCGCCAGTAGCTCGCCAACGGAGGCGCCCGGGGCGGCGCGCACGACCTCGAGCTCCGCCTCGGCCAGCGCGCACTCGGCCAGCAGGGTCTCGGCTTCACCCGCTGCGAGATTCGCGTCATTGCCGCCCAGCCAGGCGAGCGCGTCGCTCGGGGAGATCGCCCGACGCACTACCTCGATCAACACCTCCGCTCCGGTCGCGCCGCCGAACACGGACGGCTCGGTGGAGAGCCTCGGCGGCACCACGCGCTCCAGGCTGGCGACGCCCCGGGTCATGCTGGCGATGTGAGTCGTCAACCACTCGGAATGCGCGCGCAAAACGGGCCAGAGATCCTCTTGTCGCAGGTGCCCCTGGGCGATCAGGGCGGCGCCCGCATGACGGCCGAACTGCGGCAGCTTGCGGCCAAGCCGAGCGGCTACGTCGGCCCCCAGATCCCCCCGCTGCCCGAGGAACGACGTCAGCGACTCGTGCTCGATACCAGCAGCGGCGATGACGAAGTCGCCATCGCGGAACACCACGCGGCGAATGCCCGCTTCGTCTTCGAAGGCGATGGCGCCGGAATAACGGGCGCGTACCGCGCGAGCGAGCACGCGTACCGCATCCCCCTCGCGCAAGCTGTTGGGGATCTCCACGTCGACGCTGGAGGGGGGCAACGAGCGTGGGCTGAGGGGCGCCGCCATACCATCGTTGCGTGCGCGCGGCGGGGCGGTCGAAAGCTGCTGACGCGCGGCAAAGGGCTCGCCGCCTGCGTCGCCGTAGGCGGCCTCGGCCGCGCCTGGGGTTTCCACCGGCATCGACGGCTCCGCACGCGGCTCGAGCTCGTTCCGGCCTGGCGGCACGGTGCCGAAACCGGTGGTTTCGCGTTCACTGTTCCGCGGCGGTGACCCTAGCGAGCGATGAGGTGAAGGCGCCGGTTGCGCGCGCTCCAGCGAACCCGGACCCTCACCTTCGTGAGCGAATGGGTTGACCGAGCCGCCCGGTGACGTTCCCGCGGTCGAATCATGGCCAGAGCGGCTGCCCAGACGCGCGGCGTTGGAATCCGAGCCATGGCTCCCGGGTGTTCCGGGCGTGCCCAGATCGTCATCCTCTTCGTCGTCGAGCTCGTCGAGCGGCTCGTCCAGCGCAGCCAGCAGGTCGTGCGGTAGTACGGACTCCAGCTCCGCTTCGGGCGACAGTCGCTCGGGAGGTTGCGAGACGCGCGCGTCGATGACGCGTTGCTCCGCACGACCGAGCAGTGCCTCGAGCTCGGAGCTCAGCCCGCCGTGGTGTGAGGGGACGTCGTGCTCGAGCTCTAGCCCCCCGAGACCATCGGGCGAGCTCGCCGGGCGAGGGCTGTCCGTCGGGCGCTGCGGACGCGTGAGCGTTTCGAGCCGTGTTGGCGCGCGCGTATCCAGAGGGCCCGGCAGGTTGCGCGAGCGGGCGCGCGTGTCGTAGCGATACGGTCTTCGTGTCGCCGCGACCAGCACAGGGACGCGGCTGATAGCGGGTGAAGCCGACGGCCGCAGCAAGCGCGCGGTGGGGGGGCCCACGAGAGCCTCCACACGCTGCAGCAGCGCGGGCACGTTGACGGGACGCACGAAGAGCCCGGTGCTCTGCCGCGCCACGCGCGCCGCCTCGGCGTCGATGACTCCCGCCGGTTGCCCAAGGAAGACCACCTCCACGGCGCCCCCCGGGCTGCTCTCGCGCATGCGCTCGATCGCCTCGATAGCGCCTGGTGCATCGGCGTCGCAGAGAACGAGCGAAGGCTGCTGAACCGTCACGCGGCTCACCAGCAAGCTGAGGGGAACATCCACCACCAGATAGCCGCGCGCTCGCAAGCTCGACGTCAGACGCTCGGCCTCCGCGGAAGCGTCGCTCACGAAAATCAACGCTTCGGAGGGCGAGCCGCTTCCGGTGTCACCGCCGACGGAGGGATCGGGCACCACTGCTGCGGTTCAGGTTAGAGCAATTTGGAAGAGGAGTGAGAGGGTTCGGCGCCCGGCTCTAGGGATTGTCGCTGCCGTCCTTGGCTTTCGACGCTGGCGGATGCCGTCCGAGCAGCAGGACCAGTCGCTCGCCAAAGGTGGGCCAGTAACGAGCGCTCAGGATCGCCGCGATGATGAAGGCGATGATAAAGAGCTCTCCTCCGGTTAAAGCGAACACCCGCGCGATATTATCCTAGGCTCATGCGCCCACCCTCCTCGAATCCAGCGCCGCGCGGTGTTTTGGACGTGGTCATTGGGCTCGGCGCCAATCTGGGCGACCGTCAAGCAACACTGGAATGGGCCGTCAGCGCGGTGGGGACGCTCGGTCGTGTGGCCGGCGTGTCGCAGCTCTACACGTCACCCCCGGTCGGTCCCCCCCAGCCTGACTACCTCAACGCCGCGGTCCGTCTCCTCACCGAGCTGGAGCTGGCAGCGTTGCTGGAAGCGCTGCTCGGCTTCGAGCGGCAGGCCGGTCGTCAACGACGTGAGCGCTGGGGGCCCCGTACGCTGGACCTGGACATTCTCTGGGCGGCAGGGGTGGTCAGTGACTCGGTGGCCCTGCGCGTGCCGCACCCAGAGCTGCGGGTTCGCCCCTTCGCTTTGCTTCCGCTACTCGACGTCGCGCCTGCGGCGCGAGACCCCGGGGACGATATGCCCTACGCGGTCTTGCTGCGCGAGCTGGACGGGGCATCGGTGCGGCGTATCGGCTGGTCCTTGGCCACTGAGAACTGCGGCGCTGCTGTGGACACGGCGGCCTCGTGATGGTACGAGCCGCGCGCCTTCTCGCGATACGGATGTGTTGCCGGCTGGGTCGGCATGCCGAATTAAGCGAATGGCTCCTCAGCAATGATCCCAATGGACTTCGCCGTGGACGGTAGCAGCGTCACCGGCCTCGTCGCCATGAGCGGCGGGGTGACGCTCGATTTCGATAACACCGTCATTCTGCAAGCAGTGCTTTTCACGCTGCTGCTGCTGGTGCTCAAACCCCTCCTCTTCGACCCCGTGCTGCGCGTGTTCGCTCTCCGCGAAGAGCGCACCGAGGGAGCACGCGCCACCGCGCGTTCCCTGCAAGAGCGCGCCGGTGACCTGCTCGCCCAATACGAGAAGGAGCTCGTGCGGGTGGGGCAGGTTGCGGCCGAAGAGCGGGAACGCCTGCGAGCGGAGACGGCTCGCATCGAAGCGGAAATCATGCAGCAGGCGCGCGAAGCAACGGCCAAGGTCATCGATGAAGGCCGGCGCCGCATCGAGGCCGAGGTCAACGCCGTGCGGTTTCAGCTCGGTCGTGAGTCCGAACGCGCTGCCGAGCTGATAGTGAGCCGCGTGCTCGGCAGGGAGATGCACTGATGGCACGTCTATTCGCTGCGCTGCTGATGGCCCTATCACTCTGCGTGGTGGGTACGGCAGGGGCGGACGACGCCGTTGCTGCCCCGGAGCCGAGCTCCGAGCACCCGCCGGAGCATGGCGCCCACGGTGGGCACGCTCCGAGCTTCCACGACTTCAACTGGTACCACGGAATGCTGTGGGAGAAGGAGGGCGCCGAGCCCAGTCTCCTGTTCCGTCCTCCAGGTATGCCAGTACCATTTGCTGCGCTGCTGCTGAACGCGGCGCTGCTCTACTACTTCCTGTACCGTGCGTTTGGAAAGTCGGTCAGCGAGGGTCTGAAGGCGCGCAAGCAGGGAATCATGCGCGGCATGGACGAGGCCGCCAAAATGAAGCGCGAAGCGGAAGAGCAGCTCGCGTTTTACGAGGCCAAGCTCGCCAGCGTGGACCAGGAGGTCGTTCGCGTGCAAAGTGAGATGCGCGCGGCCGGCGAGGCGGAGCGCGCTCGGATCGTCAGCGAAGCCGAAGAGCGCCGCGAACGCATGCAGCGTGATGCCCTCTTGCTCATCGACCAGGAGCTCAAGGCGGTGCGCGAGCGTCTCTGGAGTGAGACCATCACGAGCGCGATTCTCTCGGCTCGAACCACCCTCACTGAGCGCCTGAACGAGACGGACCAGCAGCGCTTCGCCGAGGAATACCTGAACGAGATCCAGAAGTCCGCACCCGCCTTGCGAGGCCGCGTATGAGCCAGGCTGCAGTCGCGCAACGCTACGCTCGCGCCATCTTCGAGCTGGGGCTGGAGTCCGGAGAGGTCGCTGCCATGGTGGCGCCCATCACGCGTTTCGCCGAAGCCTACGGGCAGAACGCCGAGCTCCGCAGCGTGCTCGACAATCCGCTCGTCGAGCAGGCCCAGCGCGACGCCATCCTGGCCGATGTATCCGCCCGCGTCGGCCTCGACGGCACCGCTTTGAATGCCGTACGGCTGCTGGCGTCGCGCCACAAGCTGTCGGTGCTGCCGGACGTGGCCAAGCTCCTGGCCCGGCTTTCCGACCAGCACGCCGGCGTGGTGCGTGCCAGCGTCACGAGCGCCGTGCCCCTTCCGGAGAGCTTTTACCAGCGCTTGCAGGGTGAGCTCGAGGTAGCCACCAGTCGGCGCGTCGTCCTGGAACGGCTTCACGATCCCTCGCTCATCGCCGGCGTCATCACCCGCATCGGTGACAACACCATCGATGGCTCCATCAAGGGTCGCCTGGCCGAGATGGAACGCCAGCTCAGAATCGCCTGATTGATTTGCCGCGCCGCCGAGCGCGGCCTTCGTTTCATCCCTGGTCAACGCACCCCCTACGCACCGGCAGCCTGGGCTACCGGTCCAGCGAACCCGCTCGAGAGACAGCCATGCAGCTTAGCGCCGACGAGATCTCCTCGATCATCAAGAAGCAAATCCAGAACTTCGACCGCGCCGCACTGGTCAGCGAGACCGGCACGGTTCTCAGCAGCGGCGACGGCATCGCGCGCATCTACGGCCTCGAGTCGGCGCTCGCGGGCGAGCTCGTCGAGTTTCCGGGCGGCATCTACGGCCTGGTGCTCAACCTCGAGCAGGACAACGTCGGTGTTGCGGTGCTCGGCGACCCCACCGGCGTTCGCGAGGGCGACATCGTCAAGCGCACCGGTCGCATCGCCGAGGTCCCCGTCGGCGAAGCCGTCGTTGGTCGCGTGGTGAACGCGCTCGGGCAGCCCATCGACGGCAAGGGTCCGATCGAGAGCCGTCAGCGCCGCCGCATCGAGGTGAAGGCGCCCGGCATCATCGGCCGACAGCCGGTGAAAGAGCCGCTGCAGACGGGCATCAAGGCAATCGATTCGATGATCCCCATCGGCCGCGGTCAGCGCGAGCTCATCATCGGTGATCGTCAGACGGGCAAGACCGCCGTCGCGCTCGACACCATCATCAATCAAAAGGGTAACGGCGTCATCTGCATCTACGTGGCCATCGGGCAGAAGGCGTCCACGGTCGCGCAGGTCGTGGACAAGCTCACCCAGTTCGGCGCCATGGAGTACACCATCGTCGTCGCAGCGACGGCGACCGAGGCGGCTCCCTTGCAGTTCCTGGCGCCGTACACGGGCGTCACCATGGGCGAGTACTTCCGCGACACTGGGCGGCACGCGCTTTGCGTGTACGACGACCTTTCCAAGCAGGCGGTCGCCTACCGGCAGATGTCGCTGCTACTGCGACGCCCGCCGGGTCGCGAAGCCTACCCGGGCGACGTCTTCTATCTCCATTCCCGGCTGCTCGAGCGCGCCGCAAAGATGGGCGACCGCTGGTACGTGATGCGGAAGGGCACGCAGCTGACGCCGGGCGACGTCAACTACCGCGGGGTCGACGGCGAGGTCTACATCGGCGAAGAAGCCAAGCACCAGGCCCAGGCCGCCATGGCAGCTCGGGAGGACCGTGAGAACCTCGAAATCGTGCGCGATCCGCACTCGGGTGGCTCCCTCACCGCACTGCCCATCATCGAGACGCAGGCGGGTGACGTCTCGGCCTACATCCCGACCAACGTGATCTCCATCACCGACGGCCAGATGTTTCTGGAGAGCGATCTCTTCTACTCGGGTGTTCGCCCGGCCATCAACGTGGGCATCAGCGTCAGCCGCGTCGGTGGCAACGCTCAGATCAAGGCGATGCGGAAGATTTCCGGTACCCTGCGCCTCGATCTGGCTCAGTACCGCGAGATGGCCGCCTTCGCGCAGTTCGCCAGCGATCTCGACCCGGCCACGCGGGCCCAGCTCGAGCGCGGTCGGCGGCTGACGGAGCTCCTCAAGCAAGACCAGTACGTTCCGCTGCCCATCGAGAAGCAGGTGCTCATCGTTTACGCGGGCACCCAGGGCTTTACCGATAAGCTACCCGTGGAATCGCTCAAGCAGTACGAGCGCGAGCTCTACGGTTTCATCGATGCCAAGCACGCGGACGTCTGGAGCGACATCCGCGACAAGCGTGAGCTCACGGACGACGTTCGCAAGAAGCTCGACAAGGCGTTGAAAGCGTTCGGCAAGACGTTCGTGGCATCCGGCGAAAAGGCCGCGGCCAAGGCCGAGACCCGCGACGAGTCGAGCGCCGGGGCCTGATCTGCCGTGGCGAACCTCAAGAACATCCGCAAGCGCATCGCTAGCGTGAAATCCACGCAGAAGATCACGCGCGCCATGAAGATGGTGGCCGCGGCGCGGCTCACCCGAGCGCAGCAGCGCATCCTGTCCATTCGTCCCTACGCGGTGAAGACCGCGCAGGTGCTGGCCGAGATTGCTGCCACCGATCCGGACGAGGCGGCCAGCAGCGAAGGCCAGCACCCGCTCTTGGCGCGAAGGCCTGACAAGAACGCCCTCTTCATCGTCATCACGAGCGACCGCGGGCTGTGCGGTGCGTTCAACTCGAACATCCTGCGCACCGCGGAGCGTCTCTGGCGTTCGCGCGACGCGGCCGGACAGACGTCGAAGTTTGCCATCATCGGCCGCAAGGGACGCGACTACATGCGCCGCCGCCAAGCACCGGTGGACCACGTGTTCGCGGGTGTCTGGGAGCGCTTGGATTTCGAGCAGGCGCGTGGCATCGCGCGCCGCGCCCTGGTGCCCTTCGTGCGTGGCGAAGTGGACGCCATCTACCTCGTGTACAACGAGTTCAAGAGCGCCATGACGCAGCGGGTGGTGGCGGAGCAGCTGTTTCCGCTACCGCGGCCCGAGGGCGCTCAGGTCCAGGCCGACAGCAGGGACGAGTGGGATCGCCATCGCGAGTTCCTGTTCGAGCCGGGTAAGGGTGCGCTGCTCGAGCGGCTCGTACCAATGTACGTGGAGATATCCATCTTGCGAGCCCTGCTCGAGTCCATGGCTTCCGAGCTGGGCGCACGCATGACGGCGATGGACTCGGCGACCAAGAACGCCTCCGACATGATCTCCAACCTGACGCTCGAGTACAATCGCGCCCGTCAGGCGGCGATCACCACGGAGCTGATGGAAATCATCGGCGGCGCCGAAGCCCTGCGCGAGTGACGCTCGGCTCCCCGGGGAGCGCTGGTCTCGGCGGCCGCCGGCGTGCGTACCCCAGACGGGGCGCGGCTCAGGTTCGCTGAGCGCTCCCGGAGCGAGGTGTGTGCCGCGGTTTTCCCCAGTCGCGGAAAGCCGCGGCGTGCCGGCCGCAACCCCGCTCGCGCATTCTGCTGCGAACGGCCGAAAAAAGTGTCACGCGCTAGCCCGATTGGGTTCACCTTCGCCAGATTGTCGGGCAAAGTTTGCCGCAAATGGCGAAGCGTGCGCGCGTGCTTGGTATGGTTTTGGCGGGAGGCGAAGGCAAACGCCTGGCTCCGCTCACGAGGGATCGTGCCAAGCCAGCCGTTCCCTTTGGCGGCAATTATCGATTAGTGGATTTCGCGATCAGCAACCTGGTCAACGGTCGTTACCTGCGGATTGCGGTGCTCACCCAGTACAAGAGCCACAGCCTCGACCGCCACATCGCCCAGACCTGGCGCATGTCGCCGCTGCTGAACAACTACGTCATGAGCGTGCCTGCCCAGATGCGACTTGGCCGGCGCTGGTTCGAGGGCTCCGCTGACGCCATCTATCAAAACCTGAATCTCATCGCCGACGAGCGCCCCGACTACATCTGCGTGTTCGGCGCCGATCACATCTACCGGATGGATCCGGAGCAGCTCGTGGACGCGCATATCGAGTCGGGCGCTGGCGTCACGGTTGCGGCCATCAAGGTGCCGCGCTCCGAGGCCTCGCGCTTTGGCGTGCTGGTGCCGGGCAAGAACGGGCGCATCCAGAGCTTCCGGGAGAAGCCCGATCCGAGCGAGCTCGACGGTTTGCCGGACGATCCGGAGCACGTGTTCGCCTCCATGGGCAACTACGTCTTCACCACCAAGACGCTGGTGGACGCCGTGCACTCGGACGCGCACAACAAGGAGAGCGCCCACGACATGGGCGGCAACATCATCACCATGCTGGTGGAGTCGGGCGGCGCGGCGGTCTACGACTTCGAGAAGAATCGCATCCCTGGAGCGACCGAACGCGACGCCGGCTACTGGCGCGACGTGGGGACGCTGGATAGCTACTACGAGGCGCAGATGGACCTCATCAGCGTGCACCCCGTGTTCAACCTGTACAATCAGGAGTGGCCGATCCACAGCTGGCAGATCTCCCTGCCCCCAGCCAAGTTCGTGTTCGACGAGGAGAAACGGCGGGGCATGGCGGTGGATTCGATCGTCAGTGCGGGAGTCATCATCTCCGGAGGCGCGGTGCGCCGTAGCATTTTGTCGCCGGGCGTCTCCATTCATTCGTATTCGCTCGTCGAAGACAGCGTGCTGATGAACGACGTCGAGATCGGTCGCCGCGCCGTCGTGCGCCGCGCCATTCTAGACAAGGGCGTCAAGGTGCCGCCAGGTGCCAAGATCGGCGTGGACCTGGAGGAAGACCGTCGGCGCGGCTTCACCATCTCCGATCAGGGCGTGGTGGTGCTCGGCAAGGGTGACGTGGTGCCGGTGTGAGTCGCGCTGCGGTGGCGCTGAAGCTGGCGCTTCTGTCCCGCGAGTATCCTCCCGAAAACTACGGGGGCGCAGGTGTGCACGTCGAGTATCTTTGCCGAGAGCTGTCGAGCCGGCTCGATCTGGGTGTGTATTGCTTCGGGGAGCCGCGCACCGATCCCACAGTTCGCGGTACGTTCAACCCCTGGTCGGAGCTCGAAGGGACCGAGCCGGAGCTTGCGGCGTTGCGCACGTTGTCGGTCGACCTGGCCATGGCTCGCGCCATTCGCGGCCGTGACCTTTCCCATTCGCACACCTGGTACGCCAACTTTGCAGGTCACCTGGGCAAGCTGCTGTACGGCATGCCGCACGTCATGACCTCACACAGCCTGGAGCCCTTGCGCCCGTGGAAGGCCGAGCAGCTCGCCGGCGGCTACGCGCTGTCCAGCTTCTGTGAACGCACGGCCATCGACGCTGCGGATGCGGTCATCGCGGTATCGGCGGGCATGAAGGCCGACATTTTGCGGGCGTATCCCGGCGTGCGGCCTGAACGGGTGCACGTGATCTACAACGGGATCGACCCCACCGAGTTCCAGCCGGATATGGGCGTCGATGTCCTGCAACGTTCGGGCATTGATCCCGGCAGGCCTTACGTCGTGTTCGTCGGGCGCATCACGCGGCAGAAGGGCATCGTCCACCTGCTGCGTGCAACACGCCACCTGGCGAAGTCTGCTCAGCTGGTTCTCTGCGCGGGCGGGCCTGACACGCCAGAGATCGGCGCCGAGGTGCGGGCGCTGGTTGCGGAGCTCGAAAGCGAGCGAGGGTCGGTCGTGTGGGTGGAGAAGATGCTACCCCGACCCGAGCTGGTTCAAGTCCTGAGCCGAGCCTCCGTTTTTTGCTGCCCCTCGGTGTACGAGCCGTTCGGCATCGTGAACCTCGAAGCCATGGCCTGCGGCGCGCCGGTCGTCGCCTCCGCCGTGGGCGGCATCCCGGAGATCGTGGTGCCTGGCGAGACCGGTCTGTTGGTGCCGTTCGAGAGCGACGGCAGCGCCCGGGGCGAACCGCGCGACCCCGAGCGCTTCGCGCAAGATTTGGCGACCAGCATCAACAGCTTGCTCGAGGACCCAGCGCTTTGCCGTCGCTTTGGAGAAGCGGGACGTCAGCGAGTCATCGAACGCTTCAGCTGGAGCAGCATCGCGGAGCAGACGGTGGAGCTTTATTCGAGGGTGATGGAGGCACGCCGGTGAGTGAGGCGCCGAAGGCGCCGCCCTCGGCCAGGCACGCGCCTGATGCGGGTCTTTCCCTTGGCGAGGTAGTGCGGTTCGCCGACTCGACGATCCTGCGGTGGTTGGCGGTGCCGCTGCTCGGCACCGCGCTGGTGACCGGCTTGAAGCTCACGGTCCCGCTTTCCCCCGAGGCTCCGTTCGTCTTGTTCGGACTCATAGTCCTTGCGAGCGCCTGGCTCGGCGGGCTGCCAGCGGGCTTGTGCGCCACCTTGTTCGGCTCGCTTTCGACCTGGTACTTTTTCCTGGTACCGCGGCGCTCCTTCGGGATTGGCGACGAAACCACGCTGATTGCTCTGACTACCTTTGCCACCGAAGGCGTGGTCATCAGCTTGCTGGTGCACGCGTTTCGGCGCGCCTACGACGCGGAGGCCGAGCTGCGGCAGCAACTCGAGGGTTTGGCGGAGCTGACGGACGCCCTCTCCACCGCGCTCTCGCGCCAACAGGTCGCAGACCTGGTGGTGGAGCGGGGCACGCGGACCTTGGGCGCCGACATCTGCACGTTGTCCGTGCTCGACGAGCAGCAAGCGACTCTGATCCTGATTGCCGAGCGCGGCGTGGCCCCGGCCATCGTGGAGCGGATACGCCGGTGGCCGGTCGGCCCTGGCAACCCCGTCTTTCCTTCGCCGCAAGGTGGCTCGCCGCTCTGGGTAGAGACGCGCCACCAATACAGGCGCCTGTTTCCGAGCTTGGCAGACGCCGACGTCGAGGGGCGCCGTGCTCAGGCCTTCTGGAGCATGCCACTGCTCGCGGAAGGGCGCCCGCTCGGCATGCTGAGCATGGGGTTTTACAATCCGCGGCGTTTCCAGCCCCATCAGCGGCGGTTCGTTTCCACCTTCAGCTTGCACTGCGCTCAGGCACTGAGTCGCGCCGAGCGCTTCGAGGCTCATCGCGCCGCGCTCGCTCGCGCCGAGCAGGCGCAGCGTTGGCTCGAGACCACCCTGCGCAGCATCGGCGACGCCGTTATCACCACCGACGCTCAGGCGAACGTCTTGCTCATGAACCCCATCGCGGAAAAGCTCACTGGCTGGTCCGAAGCCGAGGCGAAGGGGCAGCATCTCAGGAGCGTTTTCCGCATCGTCAACGAGGAGACGCGGCGGGCGGTCGAGAGCCCGGCTGAACGCGTGCTGGCCGAAGGTGTCGTGGTGGGGTTGGCGAACCACACCGTGCTCCTGGGGCGCAACCCGGGCCAGGAGACACCCATCGACGACAGCGGGGCACCCATCCGAGGTGACGATGGTGAGGTGCTGGGCGTCGTGCTCGTCTTCCGCGACGTGAGCGAGCACAAGCGCCAGCAAGCACGGCGCGCCTTCATGGCGGACGCGATGGAGCGGCTGTCGAGCTCGCTCGACTACCGCGCAACGGTTGCGAAGCTTGCGCAGCTGGCGGTGCCCCAGCTGGCGGACTGGTGCGCGATAGATCTGGTGCGCAAAGGGAGTACACGTCTGGAGCGCCTTGCCGTGGCACACGTGGATCCGGCGAAGGTGGATCTCGCACGCGAGCTCCACTCGCGTTACCCGTCCGACCCGGAGGCGCCGCACGGGCCCGAACAGGTCGTGCGCAGCGGGCGATCCGAGCTCATGGAGGTGATTCCCGAAGAGCTCTTGCTCCAGGGCGCCCATGATCTCGAGCACCTCGAGATTTTGAAGCAGCTGCAGCTGCGTTCGGCGCTCGTCGTTCCCATCGTGGGCCGCTCGGAGGTCTTCGGCGCGCTCTCGCTGGTTTACGCTGAGTCGCAGCGTGTTTACGCGGAAGAGGATTTGAGGTTCGCCGAGGACTTCGCGCGCCGCGCTGCCACCTCGATTGAGAATGCGCTGTTGTTCGCGCGCGAACAGCAGCTGCGCGAGGCGGCGGACGTCGCGAATCGCGCCAAAGACGAGTTCCTGGCGACCGTGAGTCACGAGCTTCGCACTCCGCTGCATGCCATCCTCGGGTGGGCACGCATGCTCAATGCGGGTGAGCTCGCTCCCGAGAAGCGACTGCGGGCATTGCAATCGGTGGAGCGCAATGCAGCCGCCATGGCACAGCTCATCGAAGATCTACTCGACGTATCGCGCATCGTCAGTGGTCGTATGCGGCTCGAGCTGGCCCCGCTCGAGCTTGCCAAGGTGATCGACGCAGCGCTGGAGACGATCCGTCCTGCCGCGGAGGCCAAAGGCGTGCAGCTGTCGCAGAAGGGCGACGCGGCCTCCACGTCCGTGCTCGGGGACCCGGTTCGCCTGCAGCAGGTGGTCTGGAACCTGGTGAGCAATGCCGTCAAGTTCACGCCCGCGGGCGGCCGGGTCGAGGTCCTGCTCGATGGCGGCGGCCCGCAGGTGACACTGGTGGTGAGCGATACCGGCCGCGGCATCGAGCCAAGCTTCCTGGCACATGTGTTCGCTCCGTTCCGGCAGGCCGACGGGAGTAGCACGCGGGAGCACGGCGGCTTGGGCCTCGGCCTTGCGATCGCCAAGCACCTCGTAGAGCTGCACGGTGGGCAGGTGCAGGCCGAGAGCCGAGGTGAGGGGCTGGGGTCGCGCTTTACTGTGCGTCTGCCGCATGCGGCCACGCAGCGGCTGGTTACGCCTGCGCGCGGCTCCACCACCGACAGGGGGCTGGACCCGCCGCCGCCTTCCGGCGCGGCCAACCTGCACGTGCTCGTGGTCGACGACGACGAGGACGGGCGTGCTCTCGTTCAGGCGGTGCTCGAAGGCTGCGGCTGCCGGGTTACGACAGCCGCGAGCGTCGCGGACGCGCTGGCCCGCCTCGAGCAGGAGATTCCGGACCTCCTCGTGTCTGACATCGCCATGCCAGGCCGAGACGGCTACGACCTCATTCGCCAGCTGCGTTCGGGCCCCGATCCCCGTTTGCGCAATCTACCGGCCGTAGCGCTGACCGCCCACGCCCGCGCTGAGGATCGACGTGAGCTGTTGAAAGCAGGCTACCTGCTGCACATTCCAAAGCCGCTCGACCCGGCCGAGCTGACCGCGGTGGTCGTCAGCTTCGCCCGGATCGGCCGCAGCTAGGCGGCAGTGTTGCGCGTGGCGCAAGCAAGGCTTGCCAAACGAGGAAGCCCTCCGGCCATGGGCGGTGCTACACCCCAGGCTCAGCTTCGGGGTCCGCGCCCCGTTTCAGCATTCCGAGGAAAGCATGCACGAGTATCGCTCCAGGACGACCACCCACGGACGGAACATGGCAGGGGCGCGCGCGCTGTGGCGAGCTACCGGCGTTCGCGAAGAAGATTTCGGCAAGCCGATCATCGCCGTGGTGAACTCGTTCACCGAGTTCGTGCCGGGGCACGTGCATCTCCGCGAGCTCGGGCAGATGGTGGCGCAGGAGATCCACAAGGCCGGGGCCATCGCTCGTGAGTTTCACACCATCGCCGTCGACGATGGCATCGCCATGGGTCACGGCGGCATGCTCTACAGCTTGCCCTCGCGAGAGATCATTTCCGACTCCGTCGAGACGATGGTGAACGGGCATTGCGCTGATGGCATCGTGTGCATCTCGAACTGCGACAAGATAACTCCCGGCATGCTCAACGCGGCGCTGCGCTTGAACGTGCCCGCCGTGTTCGTCTCGGGAGGACCGATGGAAGCCGGCAAGGTGCAGGTGAAAGGCAAGCAGGTGCACCTCGACCTCGTCGACGCCATGGTGGCCGGGGCCAACCCTGCCGTCAGCGACGAGGAATCCGCGCGCATCGAACGCTCCGCTTGCCCGACCTGCGGCTCGTGCTCCGGCATGTTCACGGCCAACTCGATGAATTGCCTGACGGAGGCGCTCGGCCTCTCGTTGCCCGGCAACGGCACCTTGCTGGCCACGCATGCCTATCGCAAGGAGCTGTTTCTGCGCGCGGGACGGGTGATCGTGGACCTGGTGCGTCGCTACTACGAGAAGGGCGACGTGACGGCGCTGCCGCGCTCGATTGCCACCAAGCAGGCGTTCGAGAACGCGATGGCGCTCGACATCGCGATGGGCGGCTCCACCAACACCATCTTGCATCTGCTCGCTGCAGCGCAAGAGGCCGAGGTCGACTACACGCTTGCGGATATCGACAAGCTTTCGCGGCGTGTGCCCAACCTGTGCAAGGTGGCACCGAGCACCGATAAGTATCACGTCGAGGACGTTCATCGCGCCGGCGGTGTGATGGCGATTCTCGGCGAGCTCGATCGCGCTGGGTTGATCCACCGCGACGTGCCGACGGTTCACGAGCCTTCGCTCGGGGCGGCCATCGATCGCTGGGACGCGCGCCGCAATGCCGACGCGGCGCAGCTCTTCCGCGCAGCGCCGGGCGGTGTCCCGACGCAACAGCCCTTCAGTCAGAGTCGCACCTGGCCAGA
>DASQDA010000265.1:0-3365 GCA_035634435.1 Polyangiaceae bacterium | reverse complement strand
GGAGTCGAATCGCCTGCAGCGCATCGAAGAGCTCTTCAACGTGCTGAAGAACAAGCGAGAGCTGTGGAAGCAGCTGAATCCGGGCCGCGAGTTCCCGGGTGTGGTCATCCTGCAGGTGGATCGCAAAGTCCAGGCCCTGGTGGTCAAGAGCGTTTTCCAGACAGCCGCGTTCTCCGGGTACCCGAACGTTAGTTTCATGGTCGGGCGACTCGGCGGTAAGTCCTGAGCTCGGCACTGACTGGGTCCGCTCTGGCCAGTGCAGCGCGGACCTGGCCGGCCTGAGCGTGGGGTTTGCTCCGTGCGCGTAGTTTGAGGTGCCCGTGGCGTCGCGGAAGGAAGCGCGCGAACGAGGACTCCCGTCGCTGAACCAGGCTCGTGCCGAGCGTCAGCGGGCGCTCATCGCTGGCAAAGTGCGCATGCCCGGGGTGCCGCTCCATTTCTGGCTTTGGGCCTTCGTCGGCATCGCAGCGTTCGGCGTCATCTACTGGCGCATCGCGCAGGGTGAGCTCGAGAGCGCCCGCAGCCGGGTGCTGGCGAAGCAGCGCGCCATGTCCGTCGCACTCGGGCCAAAGCTCTTCCCGTTCAGGGATCGAGCGGAGGGCTGGGCGCGTGAGCTGGCCGCGGACTTTCGCGGCAACTTCATCTCGCCCGCTGCGGATCTCGCCCGACTGCGCAGTAGCCCCAGTGTCTATCTCCGTTTGCGGTTGGCCAATGCCCGCAGCGCCGCTCAGATCCGGACCGCGGCCAAAGGGTCGCTGCGCGACGGCTTCACGTCCTGCCTTTTCGTGGCGAACCGCTCCCCGGACCCGACTCAAGGTCCCGCGTGCCGCACGATCGGCGACTGCACCAGCGGCTTGCTTTGCAACGAGTGGAACGTGTGCGCGAGGCCCCAGCAACCTTACAATCTGCGGCTTGCCTACCGCACCTTGCGGGTGCTTTCGCCCGAGTGGACCGAAGAGGTCCACCAGGCGAAAAGTGAGCTCGCGCTTACGGGTTACGACCGTGATCTCGACAACGTGGCGCGGCGCGACGTGCCCGTCACCGTCGAGCTTCTCAGTCGCTCCAAGTTCTTCACCCTCGTGCTCGATGAGGATCCCGAGGGCGGCCTGCCCGAGGAGATCCCGGACGCCGGCGAGAGCCCAGAAGAAAAGGTCCAGCGCGCCGAGCACTGGGCGCGAGTGGGCATCTGGGACCTGTCCACGGGGCAGCCTGTCCTGCGTCTACGAACGCAAGCAGCGGGCGAGCTCTTGTTGACGGGCCGGCAGAACCGCAGCGACTTGACGAACCTGGCAGCCCAGCAGCGCCAGGTGAACAGCTGCCAGCTGGCAATCTCGGTGCGCGAGGCGTTCCCGTCGGGTGAGCCTGCCGCAACCGACGCGCCTGGCCGCTGACCGTAGCGGCCGTCACGCGGGGTGCCTCGAACCTGAGGTCACCGAGAGCACGTTGGCGTGGGCGTTGCGGGACTGCGTGTCGAGCGGTACGCAGTCCGTGAAGATGTCGCTCTCGTGGACTCAGGCGCCGTCGGCGAATCGCGCGATCAGTTCAGGAGCTTGGGTGCAGGGGCGCCCGGCCGAGGATTGCCGCGCAGGTCGAAGCGGACCTCGCCATCGCGATGGTCGATCGTGACGTGACCACCGGTCTCGAGCTCGCCAAAGAGGAGCTCTTCGGTGAGCGGCCGCTTGATCTCGTCCTGGATCAGGCGACCGAGGGGTCGCGCACCGTTATCCCGATCGTAGCCCTTCTCGGCGAAGTACGCGCGAGCCGCTTCGGTGAGCTCGAGGGTGACCTCGCGTTCGCCGAGCTGCAGGTTCAGCTCCTTGAGGAACTTGTCCACGACCCGTCCCATGACGCCGGGGCTCAGCGGATCGAAGGCAATGCGCGCGTCCATGCGATTGCGGAACTCGGGGCTGAACATGTTCTTGAAGGCGATGTCGTCGCGGCCCTTCGTGTCGCGGAGGCCAAACCCCACTTGCGTGCGAGCGAGATCTTGCGCGCCGACGTTGCTCGTCATGATTAGAATGACGTGCCGGAAGTCAGCCTTCTTGCCGTTGTTGTCGGTCAGCGTGCCGTGGTCCATCACCTGCAAGAGCACGTTGAAGACGTCGGGGTGCGCTTTCTCAATCTCGTCGAGCAGCAGCACGCAATGCGGCGTCTTGGAGATGGCTTCCGTGAGCAGGCCGCCGCGGTCGTAGCCCACGTAGCCAGGCGGAGCGCCGATGAGGCGTGAGACCGTGTGCCGCTCCATGTATTCGCTCATGTCGAAGCGAACGAGCTCGATGCCCATGGTCTTGGCCAGCTGGCGCGCCGCTTCGGTCTTGCCGACACCCGTAGGACCGGTGAAGAGGTAAGAGCCAATGGGCTTGTCCGGCGCCCGCAGACCGGCGCGGGCCAGCTTGATTGCGGTGGCAAGCTCGCGGATCGCGCGCTCTTGGCCGAACACCACGTTCGCCAGATCGGACTCGAGGGTGCGCAGCGCGGCCTTGTCGTCATGGCTCACCTGACGCGTCGGGATCTGAGCCATGCGTGCGACCACCGCTTCGATGCGAGCGATGTCCACCACCGCACCTGGACCCAGGTCCAGCTTGGTGTCCGAGCCGCCTTCGTCGAGCAGGTCGACGGCTTTGTCGGGCAGCTTCTTGTCGCGCAGATGCTTGTCGGCGAGCTTCGCGCACGCTTCGACGGCCTCCGCCGTGTAGGTCACCTCGTGGAACTCTTCGTAACGCTTCTGCAGGCCTTGCAGGATCAACACGGTCTCGGCCACGCTGGGCTCGAAGACATCGATCTTCTGGAACCTGCGCGCCAGCGCGCGATCGCGCTCGAGGTGGGTTCGGTATTCCTCGAAGGTGGTTGCGCCGATACACCGCAGCTTGCCCGTCGAGAGCGCGGGCTTGAGCATATTGGCCGCGTCCAGCGTGCCGCCGCTGGCCGAGCCAGCGCCGATGACGGTGTGAATTTCATCGACGAAGAGGATGGCTCCGGGCGTCTTCTCGATCCGTTTCAGGACGCCCTTGATGCGCTTCTCGAAGTCGCCACGGAAGCGCGTTCCTGCGACCAGGGCGCCCATGTCCAGCGCGAAAATGGTGGCACCATGTAGCGGCTTGGGCGCAGTGCCGCTCTCGATCATGGCCGCCAGACCTTCGACGATCGCGGTCTTTCCGACGCCCGCGTCGCCGACGAACAGCGGATTGTTCTTCTTGCGGCGACACAGCACCTGGATGGCCCGCCGCAGCTCCTTTTCGCGACCGATGCGCGGCTCGATGTCGCCTGCCCTCGCGCGCTCGTTCAGATTGACGGCAAACTGAGCCAGCACGTCGCCGCGACTCTCTTGGTCGCCATCGTCGTCGTCCTTGGTGTCAGCTCCCTCG
>DASQDA010000264.1:0-5387 GCA_035634435.1 Polyangiaceae bacterium | reverse complement strand
ACGGAGGCAGGCTTGCTCGTGAGAACCCAGCTGGGCGACAATGTCTGGCGTTTCGAGCTGCCGCAGGGCAAGTCTGCCGAGCATGGCGCCCATCCGCACTTCGTTTGCAATGACTGCGGTGACGTGGCGTGCCTGCCAGGCAGCGCTGTCACGTTGCGCGGCGCGGCCGTGCGGCACCAGGTCGCAGAAGTGCAGCTACGTGGTCGCTGCGTGGCGTGCGTCGGCACGTAGCGGGGCGTCGAGCATCAGCGAGAACTCGTCGCGGCTCGAGCTCCGTCGGCAGTGCACGTGCAGGGCGCGGCACGCGACTACTACTTTGTTGCTAAACAGGAAGTGCAACTAAGTTGCAAGAACGTCTTGCGACTTAGTTGCCGGTATGCAAGGTAGCGCCCGTCGCCATCACGGCCCTGTCCACTGATCGCCGTTATGCGTTCGTTACGCATGGCGGAGACGGGCGGATCTCCGCCATCGATACCGCGGCGCGCGAGGTATCCGTACGCCTCGACTGCGGCGGCTACCTCGTCAGCGTTCAATCAGGGGTCAACCCCGTCGATACCATCACCCGGTGATGCGGGATCGCACACAGTGTTCACAGCGACACGGCGGCTCGCGCCGAGGCCGTGAAGCGGCGACCTTCCCTCGAGAAACGGCAAGAGCTTGTCGCATCCTGACACACCGGTTGCGTACGCGCGCAACGGCTGCTGTATTGGCGGCGCACGGCGGAAAGCGCCGAGACAGGAGAGCGAACGTGACTCAGAGCACCAGCGAAACCGAGAACCCCGCAATCCCATCCCCAACTCCCAAGGCGACCCGACCCAGAACGAACCGCGACTGGTGGCCGAATCAGCTGGACCTGCAGGTGCTCCACCAGCACTCCCCGCGCTCCAGTCCGATGGGCGAAGATTTCGACTACGCGAAGGAGCTCGCGCGTCTCGACGTGGAGGCGCTGAAGCGCGACCTCTCCCAGCTAATGACGACCTCCCAGGAGTGGTGGCCAGCGGACTATGGCCACTACGGGCCCCTCTTCATCCGGATGAGCTGGCATGCGGCTGGCACCTATCGCATCGAGGACGGTCGCGGCGGCGCTGGGGACGGTGCGCAACGGTTCGCTCCACTCAATAGCTGGCCGGACAACGCCAACCTCGACAAGGCGCGGCGACTGCTCTGGCCCATCAAGCAGAAGTACGGGCGCACGATCTCCTGGGCCGACCTGCTCGTCCTGGCGGGGAACGTCGCTCTCGAATCGATGGGCTTCAAGACGTTCGGCTTCGCTTTCGGACGCCGAGACGTCTGGGAGCCTCCGGAGATCTTCTGGGGGCCGGAGGACACCTGGCTCGGCGACGAGCGATACAGCGGCGAGCGTGAGCTGAGTGGTGCGCTGGGCGCCGTGCAGCTGGGGCTCATCTACGTGAACCCGGAGGGTCCCAACGGCGTTCCCGATCCGCGCGCGGCGGCGCGCGACATCCGCGAGACCTTCCGGCGGATGGCGATGAACGACGAAGAGACGGTGGCGCTTATCGCCGGCGGGCACACCTTCGGCAAGTGCCACGGCGCCGGCGACCCGCGTCACGTGGGTCCCGAGCCGGAGGGGTGTCCCGTTCACCACCAGGGTCTTGGCTGGAAGAGCTCGCACAAAACGGGGAAGGCCGGGGATACCATCACGAGCGGACTCGAGGGCGCGTGGACGCCCACGCCCATCCAGTGGGACAATAGCTTCTTCGAGACGCTGTTCGGCCATGAGTGGGAGCTGACCCAGAGCCCTGCCGGAGCCAAGCAGTGGAAGCCCAAAGGTGACGCTGGCGCGAGCAGCGTTCCCGACGCGCACGACGCTTCGAAGCGGCACGCGCCGATGATGGCGACCACCGACCTCGCGCTGCGCATGGATCCCACCTACGAGAAGATCTCCCGCCGTTTCCTGGCGAACCCGGCAGAGCTCGAGGACGCATTCGCGAAGGCCTGGTACAAGCTGCTGCATCGCGATATGGGGCCGCTGTCGCGCTATCTGGGCCCGTGGGTGCCGGAGCCGCAGCTCTGGCAAGACCCGGTGCCAGCGGTCGATCACGAGCTCATCGGCTCCGACGACATCGACGGGCTCAAGCAGCAGATTCTCGCCTCCGGGCTGTCCCGCACGCAGCTCGTGGCGGTCGCTTGGCGCTCGGCCTCTTCCTTCCGCGGCACGGACAAGCGCGGCGGGGCCAACGGCGGACGTATCCGCCTGGCGCCGCAGAAGGATTGGGAGGTCAACGAGCCTGCGGAGCTAGCCACGGTGCTCGGGAAGCTCGAGGCCATTCAGCAGGCGTTCAACGCGTCGCGATCCGACGGCAAGCGGGTCTCGCTTGCGGATCTGGTCGTCCTCGCGGGGTGCGCAGCGGTCGAACAAGCCGCCAAGGACGCGGGGCACGCTATCCCCGTTCCGTTCGCTCCGGGGCGCACGGACGCGGCTCAGGAGCAGACGGACGTGCAGACGTTCGCGGTGCTGGAGCCCAAGGCCGATGGCTTCCGCAACTACGTCCGGGCGGGGCAGAAGCTCTCGCCGGAGACCCTGCTGCTTGAGCGGGCCAATTTGCTCACGTTGTCCGCCCCGGAAATGACCGTGCTGATCGGCGGCATGCGAGCGCTGGCCGCGAACGTTGGCGGTTCGCCCCACGGTGTTTTCACCCAGCGCCCTGGAACGCTGACCAACGACTTTTTCGTCAACCTCCTCGACGTCGGCACGGAATGGCAACCTTCCGCCGGGGACGCGGAAGTGTACGAGGGCCGTCAGCGCGGCACCGACCAGCTGAAGTGGACGGCCACCGCGGTGGACCTCGTCTTCGGCTCCCACTCGCAACTGCGGGCAATCGCCGAGGTGTACGCGGCGGCAGACGCGCAGGAGAAGCTCGTCCGTGACTTCGTGGCGGCCTGGGACAAGGTCATGAACCTCGACCGCTTCGATCGTCCGGCATGAGATAACTGACCCTGCGACGCCGAGGGTGGGTTGCGCACTCGCCCTCGGGGCATCGGATCACGCCGCCGTTGTTACTCCCGGACCGTTGGTCCTCCGCGCTACAGAAAGCGCATCCCGATTCAACCGGAGGACACAATGGTAGACATCATTCACAGAGTTGGAATCAAGGCGCCGATCGCAAAGGTGTACGCCGCGCTCTCCACGGTCGAAGGCGTGGCGGGCTGGTGGACCAAGGAGACGACGGGCGACGCCAAGCTCGGCGGCACCGTTCAGGTTCGCTTCCGCAGCAAAGCCGGTGAGCTCAAAGGCCAGATGGCGTTCGAGATGCTCGAGCTCAACCGCAACGAACATGTCGTTTGGCGCTTCACGTCGGGCCCGGACGAATGGATAGGCACGGACGTCACCTTTGCGCTGTCACAGCAAGGCGAATACACGGTCGTGATCTTCGGCCACCGCAACTGGCGCGAAGCAGTCGAATTCACGGCTCACTGCAGCATGAAATGGGCGACCTTCCTGCTGAGCCTCAGACAGCTCGCCGAGTCCGGCGTTGGCCAGCCAGCGCCCGAAGATCTGAAAATCGACGACTGGAACTAGCGCCCCAGGCCTGCGAGCTGCCGGCGCTTTCCCTGCTCATGCGCGGGGGAAGAGGCATGCGTGTCGCTTCCCCCGGTGAGCGGACGGCAGGGCCTGGAACGCGCGAAGTCTGAGCGTACCTGCCGCGGGGCAGTCTGCCTTATCCTGCTGCACCGCCGACCGTTCCGGAGGAAGGCTCCGGCGCGGGAAAACCTACATGGCACATGGACAGCTTCGGCTCGCAGAATTGATTGGCGCCCTCAGCTATGCCCTGGACCTCACAGAGGGGCAGCCGCCAGGACATTGCGTGCGATCTTGCATGATCGGGATGCGCCTCGGGCGCGCCATCGGTTTGCCGGAGGCCGCGCTCTCGGAGCTGTACTACACGCTCCTACTCAAGGACCTCGGCTGCAGCAGCAACGCTGCGCGCATTTGCGAGCTGTACATGACCGACGATCTGTCGTTCAAGCGCGACTTCAAGTTGCTCGACGGCCGCTTGCCCGATGTCGTACGCTTCGTGCTTTCGCATACCGGGCTCGGCGCGGGGTTCGTCGAGCGTTTCAAGATCGTGCTCGCTTCGATGGCGACCGCCGAAGCGGCTTCTCAAGAGCTCGTGCTGACGCGCTGCCAGCGCGGCGCGACAATCGCACGCAAGCTGCGCTTCGACGAGCGCGTGGCTCAGGGCATTCATAGCCTCGACGAGCACTGGAACGGCAAGGGCCGGCCCGACCGCCTGCGTGGTGCTGATATTCCGGTCTACGCGCGCATCGCGCTGCTCTCGCAGGTCGTCGATGTATTCCATTCGTCAGGAGGCCCCCGCGCCGCACTGCAAGAGGTGAAGGAGCGCCGTGGCAGCTGGTTCGACCCCCAGCTCGCCGACGCGCTGCTCGCGCTCGGCCCCTCCGACGCGCTCTGGGAAACGCTGCGCTCCTCGGACCTCGCGGCCCTGGTGTTTGCCGCAGCTCCCACGCAGCTCGCAGTGGAGGTCGATGATGACTACCTCGACGAAATCACGGCTGCTTTCGGTGAAGTGGTCGATTCCAAAAGCCCCTACACGGCCGGTCACAGTGGACGTGTAGCGCTCTACGCGGACCTGCTCGCAGCGGAGCTCGGACTCGGGCCCGAGCGGCGGCGCTGGTTGCACCGCGGTGCCCTGCTTCATGACGTGGGCAAGCTCGGTGTGAGCAATGCCATTCTCGACAAGCCCGGAAAGCTCGACGCGGCCGAGTGGGACGCCGTTCGCTTACACCCCGTCTACACCGAAGAGATCTTGAAACGCATTCCGCCGCTCGCGGAGCTGGCGCGTGTGGCCGGCGCTCATCACGAGCGCCTGGACGGCAAGGGTTACCCGCGCGGCAGCCTGGCCGCTGAAATCTCACTCGAAACGCGCATCATTACCAGCGCTGACATCTTCGACGCCATCACCGCGGCACGCCCCTACCGTGCCGCGATACCCGTGCCGCGCGCGCTCGAGATGATGGAGGAGACCGTGGGAACCGCGCTCGACCCGGATTGCTTCGCCGCGCTACGCCGCGTGGTCGAGCAGCTCGATCGCTCGTCGAAGAGGCCCGGCGCCTCGGTGCCCCCTGCGGGCGGCACGCGCCACGCGGCGTGAGCTAGAGCTCATTCACCCCGGGCCAGGTTCGAGCACGAGGGTCGCCATCTCGGTACCCCTGCAGCTGACGCACATCAGGCAATCGTTCTCGACGGTGCGACAAACGGGCGATCCAGCGAGCTCCAGCGTGACCCAGCTAGAGGCGTCCATGCGGGCAGTAATGAAGCTGTATCGGTAAGTCCGATCGATGTCGTTGTCGTCGTCCCATCCAAGCGGAGCGAGCTCGATGGGGTCCTGGGACGGGTCAGCAAA
>DASQDA010000263.1:0-17884 GCA_035634435.1 Polyangiaceae bacterium | reverse complement strand
GATAGCGTTCTTGGTGACGAGACCCATCAACATGATGATCCCGATCATCGAGAAGATGTTCAACGTCATCCCGGCTACGTACAGGCCGCCGAAGGCGCCGATCACCGAGAACGGCAGCGACAGCATGATGGTGATGGGCTGTACGAAGCTGTCGAACTGGGCCGCCAGAATCATGTAAACGAGGACGATGGCGAGCAGCAACGCGATGCCCATGTAGCCGAACGACTCGGTCATCACGTCCGCCATGCCGGCAAAGTCGGTGGTGAACGTGTCGGGAATAACCCGGGCGGCAGCCTCATTGACGGCTTTCGTAGCTTCACCGAGCGGGAGCCCCTCGGTGCCCGCCAGCACGGTGATTTGCCGTTGCCGGGCCTGCCGCTCGATCTGGCTTGGCCCCAGGCCGGGCTGGACGTGAACGACGTTGGAGAGCTCCACCAGCTGCCCGGATGCAGAACGCACTCTCAGGTTCGGAAGCAGCTCGAGCTGCTTCTGCTGCTCGGCGGGCAGCTGAATCACGATGTCGTAGAGATCCACGCCATCCTTGAGCTGACTGACCGCGTCTTCACCGACGAACGCACGGATGGTACCCGCGATGGCCGACACGGGCACACCCAGAGTAGCAGCTCGCTCACGGTCGACCCGCACCTCGAGCTCGGGCTTGCCACCGCGATAGGTCGTGTCGAGGTCGACCAGTCCCTTCACTTTTCCGAGCTCTTGCTTCAACTTTTCCGTGACACGCACCAGCTCGTCCATGTCGTCGCCACGCACGTTGAACTGGATCGCTTGCTGACGAAACCCTCCGCCGCCGCCCACCGCGCTGATGGGCTGTGCGGTCACGCTGATGCCCTCCAGGCCGCTATAACGCGTGCGCGCCCAGGCCATCAGCTCCTCCTGATGAAAGTTGCGGCTCTTGGGCGGCGTCATCACCACCTGGATCGACGCCTGGTTTATCTGGCCCTGATCACCGCCGCCCACGGTGATGAACGTGTTGCGCACACCCGGTGCGCGGCCGCGAAGGTCCGTCGCCACTGCCTCCGCCACCGCCGAGGTCGTCGCCAGCGACGCTCCCGTCGGCAGCTGGACCTGCAGCTCGAATTGGGCGCGGTCTTCCGGCGGAATGAACTCCGACTTGACCTGGCCGACGAGCACGAACGCGCCGACGAGCGTCAGCACGGCGACGCCCACCGTCACGAAGCGGTGGACGAGCGCCCAGCGCACGATGCTGCCATAGGTTTGCTCCGCAAGTGTGAGAACACGCTCGACACCGCGGGTGAAGAAGTTACTCGGCCCGCCGTGACTCTTCACCAGGAAGCGAGATGACAGCATCGGCGTCAGCGTGAAGGACACGAGCATCGACACCAGCACGGCAAAGCTGACGGTCATCCCGAACTGGAAGAAGAAGCGGCCGATGATGCCCTTCATCAGCGCCACGGGCACGAACACCGCCACGATGCAGGAGGTCGTCGCCAGCACCGCCAGAAAGATCTCTGCCGTTCCGCGCGAGGCCGCCTCCACGGGCGACTCGCCGAGCTCCAGGTGCCGATGACTGTTCTCGATCACGACGATGGCGTCGTCGATCAGGATTCCGATCGAGAGCGACAGCGCCAGCATTGTCATGTTGTTGAACGTGAAGCCCATCCACTGCATGAACGCGAACGACGCCACCACGCTGGTGGGAATGGCGACGGCGCTGATGAGCGTCGCGCGAAAGTCGCGCAAGAACAGCATGATGATCACGACAGCCAGGAATGCGCCGAACAGCAGATCGAACTGAACGTCGTGAATGGAATGCGCGATGTACGTGGAGTTGTCGGTGGGCACGTTGAACTTGGCCCCAGCCTTCTCCACCCGCGCGCGCACCTTTTCGAGCTCTGCCTTGACGCGCTCTGCAACGGCCACGGTGTTCGCGCCGGACTGCTTGCGAACCACCAAGGATACGGCGGAAACCCCGTCGAGCGACGACGCGCTCTCGGCGTCTTCCACGCTGTCGATCACCGTCGCCACGTCCCGGACGCGGATGAGCGAGCTCCCCGCGTTGGGGATCAACAAGCCGCCAATCTCCTCGGGCGTCGTCACCTCGCCGCGTGTCTTCACCGTCAGCTCGCGCCCTCCGCGCTCGAAGCTGCCCCCGGGCAAGTCGAGATTTTGAGCACGAATGGCGTTGGAAACGTCATCGACGCTGAGACCGACGCCGACGAGCCTAGCCGGGTCCACCACCACCTTGATCTGCCGCTCGCGGCCACCAACCAGGTCGACCCCGCCCACCCCGGGCACGCGCTGAATGCGCTCTTTGACCACGTCATCCGCGAGCTCGGTCAGCGCCCGTGGCTGCAAATTGCCGCTGATGGCGATGGCCATGATCGGCGAGGCTCCCACGTCGAACTTCTGCACCGTGGGCGGGTCGATGCCCTCCGGCAGATCGCGCTCGATCTGCCCTATCTTGTCGCGGATGTCCTGCATCGCCTGATCGACGGCGACATCGAGCTCGAACTCCACGATGACCTGGGTCACGCTCTCCAGGTTCACGGAGCGGAGCACGCGGATGCCCGCGAGTGTGTTCACCTGTTCTTCGATGGGGTCCGAGACCTTGCTCTCCATGGTCTCGGGGTCGGCGCCCGGATACACCACGGTCACGGTCACCACCGGAAACTCCACGTTCGGAAACAGATCCACGCCCAGACGCGGATAGGAGAGCACTCCGAACACGACCAGGGCCGCGATCATCCTCACGGCAAACACGGGACGTCGGATCGAGACGTCGGCGAGACTCATGGGGATTTCCTCGAAGCTGAGGTGCTGCCCGCGGGAGCGGCCCCGCCTGCCCCAGGACTGCCAGGAGCGGCGCCCGCAGCGGGCTGACCTGCGGGCTCGGTCAGGCTCACCTGGACCAGCATGCCGGGCTTCAGCTGGCCGTCCTTGTTGTCGACGTCCGCGATCACTTCCAGGCTGCGCGTCGCCACGTCGACGGCAGGGTTGATGCGTTTGACGGCCACGTCACGCTCGACGCGTGCCGCGGGGATGGACACGTGGATCATCGTCCCCGGAGCAAGCACGCTGAGGCTGCGCTCGGGCAACCGCACGCGCAGCTCCAGCACGCTGACGTCCTGCACCACCAGGACCGTGGTCGGCGGCATCATGGTGACCGTCTCGCCAACACTCTTCAGCTTGTCCGAGACCACCCCATTCAGGGGCGAGAACACGGCCGTATCGGCGCTGCTGCGCTGAGCCATGGAGAGCGCAACGCGCGCCTGCTCGACCGCGTTCCGGGCGCTGTCGTAGCGCGCTTGCATCTGATCGAAGGTCGCCACGGCCACGGAGCCACGCTGGTGGAGCTCCTTCGTGCGCTGATAATCCAGCTCCGCCGCGCGCGAGTTTACCTCTGCTGATTCGAGCAGGGCACGCGCTTGCTGGACCGCCAGCACCGCGTGTCCGGCATCGATGCGGAAGAGCAGCTGGCCCTTCTTGACGCGATCGCCCTCTTCCGCGAGCACGGCAGTCAGCACCCCCGTGACCTTGGGACCGAGGTCGGCCTGCTCGCGCGGATACAGCGTGCCCGTGGCTGCCAGGGCCGTCGCGCCATTCGCCGCTCCCGAGCCGCCGCGACCCTCTTCGGTCATCAGCTGATCGACGCGCGGAATCGCCGGCGGCGCCACACCGCTGCCCGAAGGCGGCGGGAGGCCTTGGCCGTCCGAACGGTTGCAGCCGGTCACACTCACGGCCGCGATCAACATCACCAGGGCAGCTCGAACCATCATCGGACACAGGCTCCTTCCAAGAACAGATCGAGCAGGGGCTCGGCACGACCGATCAACGAGTCGCGACGACCATCGCGTACCCAAGAAAACAACACAGCATGCATGGAACCGGCAAAGATCGTCGACAACATCGCCGCCGGCGCGTCCCTACGTATCACGCCCGCCTCCTGTCCTTCTTCGAACAGAACGTGCAGCAGGGACACGAACCTCTCACAGGCCCGTTGCGCATCCACGCCGCCGGCGGAGCGGATGTGCAACTCAACCATACTCCCGAGCTGCTCGTAGACGGCGAACAGCGATCCCCGCTCCTCCGCGTAAGAGAAGCAGCGGTGGACCACGGCGCGCAAGCGATCCCTTGCGTCGGAAAGCGACAGACATGCTTGCAGCAAGGCAAAGAGCTCTTCCCGTCCGCGCGAAGACAGCGAGGCGAAGACCTGCTCTTTGCTGTCGAAGTACTTGTAGAGCGTGCCCACGGCGACTCCGGCCTCGGCCGCAACGTCTGCCATCTTCGCCTCGTGATACCCGCGTCGGAGAAACACCCGTTCCGCTGCCAACAGAATTGCTTCGCTGTAGGTAGTGCGTGCGTAGTGCTGGATCGCGCGCTTCACGCCGGCGTCTTTGGATGCAGAGCTGCGCGCCAAGGTGGCCTTCTCCTAAGGCCTCAAACCCGCGTTCACAAGTGTGAATCTACATTCACTCAGAAGATCGGCTACGTAGCCGACGCGGTCAAACGTGCTGCCAGCCACGACCCATGCAGGGTGAAGCGACCCACCACCTCGACTGACCCCTCCAGCAGAGTGCCCGTAGCGCTGACGGTCACGAAGAGCTCACCACCCGGCCTGGAGACGCGCACGCGCCCAGCGGAAAGGCGGCCCGTGCGCACCCCTGCGGCCACCACGGCACAGGAGGCAGAACCCGACGCTTGTGTCTCACCCGCTCCACGCTCCCAGATGCGAATGTCGACCGAGGTTCGGTCCCGCACACGGGCAAACTGCACGTTGGTTCGGTTTGGAAAGCGCGGATGGTGCTCGATTTCGCTGCCCCAGCGTCGCCATGGCAGCGCATCCAGCGACTCCTGACGGAACAGGACGCAGTGCGGATTGCCCATGCCGACCGCTGTCACGGTCAACACCTCGTTCCCGACAGCGAGCTCCCCGTCTACGAGCTCGGTGGGCGCGACCAGCGGGATGCGAGCGGGTTCGAAGGTGGCAGCACCCATCTCGACAGTGACGGCCGTTGCTGTCGCCTCACACGTCACGCTACACGCACCCGTCCAGACGCTGAATACGGGCGGGGCTGCGCGCTCGCTCTGCAGCCAACGCGCAAAGATGCGCAGCCCGTTGCCCGACTTCTCGGCGACGCTGCCGTCCGGGTTCCAGATCCGCACCGCATAGTCCGCGTTCCCTGGCGGAGGCAGCGGTTGCAGGATGCCGTCCGCTCCGATGCCCCGGTTGCGGTCACACAGCGCTCGCACCAGCCCTGCGTCGAGCAGGAGCTCGTCCTCGCAGACCAGATAGTCGTTGCCCAGGCCATGTGCCTTCCAGAAAGTCACCGGGCAAGCTGTAGCACCGCGTCCCTACGTAGCGGAACCCAAGAGCGCGGCATGGCGCCAGGTGTCGTGCAGCGCTAGAGCGGCGTGCTCCAAGCCGACGGCCGATGCTCTCCACCTCCGCTCTTGCCACTGACACGCCTGGCGAGACGCTCGGCGTCTACGTGCATTTTCCCTATTGCCTGCAGAAGTGCCCGTATTGCGACTTCTTGAGCGTCAAGGTCGAGCGGCCTGCCATCCCGCACGCTGCCTACGCGGACGCCGTCATCGCGGAGCTGGAGCGCCGAGCGGCGTCCGTTGCCTCCGCCCCACCGCTGCGAAGCGTATTCTTTGGGGGCGGAACACCATCCCTCTGGCAGCCTTCCGAGCTGGGCCGCGTGCTCGCGACCATACTCACCCTCTTTCCTTCACGCACCGCGACGGTGGAAGTCACGGTCGAGTGCAATCCGTCGAGCTTCGACGCGCGTGTTGCGGAAGCCCTGCGCTTGGCCGGCGCGAATCGCATCAGCTTGGGCGTCCAGAGTCTCGATGCGGAGCGGCTTCGATTTCTCGGCCGGCTGCATGACGCACCGCAGGCGCTGCAGGCCGTCGCGGTGGCTCAGCAGGCGGGGTTCGAACGTGTCTCCGCCGACCTCATCTTCGGCGTCGCGGGCCAGACACCCGCGGACGCAACTTTGGAAGCTCTGACGCTCGCTCGCACCGGCATCTCTCACCTCAGCGCCTACGCGCTCACGATCGAGCCGGGCACGCGTTTCGGCGAGCTGTCCCGGCGTGGGCGGCTGCCCTTGCTGACCGAGGATTCGGTTGCCGAGTCATTCGCGGCAGTCGAGCTCGCGCTTGAAGCGGAGGGCTTTTGCCACTACGAGGTCAGCAACTACGCGCGCGGGGGCGCCGAGGCGCGCCACAACCTGGGCTACTGGCGCGGCGAGCCCTATCTCGGCGTCGGCGTCGGCGCCTGGGGTACCGTCAGCGATGACGCCGGGCGCGTCAGGTATCGCAACACGCCCTCCATCGAGCGCTACTTGGCGCTGTCGGCCGACGCTGTTCTTCCGCTCGACGAGCCCAGCGCGCTCGTGGCCGTCGTCGAAAGGCTTGCCCCCGAAGTGCTGGTCTCGGAGCGGCTGATGTTGGGACTTCGGCTGGCCGAAGGCGTGGATCTCGACCACACGCGCGCTAGCTGCGGCGCAGACGTGCTGACGCCCGAACGCCGGCGAGCGATCGCCAAGTGGGTGGACCGCGGAGCGCTCTACTTGCACGGAAACCGGCTGGGGCTGCGCAAGAGTCACTGGTTACTCGCGGACGGTATCATCAGCGATCTGATGTAACGAGCGGCCAGTCAGCGCCGATCAACAGCGTGAAGGGCCGCCAGGGTGAGCAAAGTTCTCGCCCGCAGGTATCGGATCGAGCCCGACCTCGGCCAAGGGGGAATGGGCGTGGTCGTCGCCGCCACACCGTCAGGAGCACGTGGCCCGTGTGTGCGACGTCGGCACGCTGGAGACCGGCAGCCATGACGTGGTGATGGAGTACCGCACGGGGAGATCCTGCCGCGCTGGTGCGAGAGCGTGTCGCCCTGCCCATCGAGGAAGCGGTGGACTGCGCTGCAGGGCTGCGAGGCCATCGCCGAGGCTCACGCGCTCGGCATCATCCATCGCGACCTCAAGCCAGGCAATCTCTTCCTGACCCACCGGGCGGACGCGCCGCCCATGGATCGCGCTCGCCGCTGGCACGCTCGCGCTTGGCGCAGTGGCAGGGGCGCTCTGGGGCGACCGCGGCAGCTCCACCACGGGGCGCCCCGGTCCGGACCTTTACACCGACCGCAAGTAAGCCCGGCGCGGCACGCGCCCATTCAGCAGCCAGTGCGCAACCGCTCACGCCTGTGGCATGGTGCTGCACGATGAAGCCGCGCATCTACATCGACGGACAAGCAGGCACGACGGGTCTCTCCCTCCAGCGAAGGCTGCGCGAACGCGGCGATCTTTCGCTGCTGGAGATCGAGGAGCATCGCCGCAAAGACCCCCGCGCCCGCGCGGATCTCCTGCAGAGCGCCGATCTGGCCATTCTGTGTCTACCCGATGACGCTGCGAGAGAAGCCGTGAGCTTGCTGGACGGAGCCAAGACGCGTCTGCTCGATGCGAGTAGCGCACACCGGGTCGCCGACGGCTGGGTCTATGGCATGCCCGAGCTCGAGCCAGCCCAGCGCGCGGCCATCCGCAACGCGCAGCGGGTTTCCAATCCCGGCTGCTACCCAACGGGCGCCGTCTTGCTGCTGCGTCCCCTGCTCGACGCAGGACTGATTGCTCCGGACGCACCCCTGCACGTGCACGCGCTCTCCGGCTACTCGGGCGGCGGGCGCCAGATGATCGAACGCTGGGAGAGCCCCACGCAAGGCTTGATCCACCTGCCCTTCGCGGCGCCCTACGCGCTGGATCGGGAGCACAAGCATCTGCCCGAAATGACGCGCTATTCGGGTCTCGCACGGCCTCTCCATTTCGTGCCGGCAGTGGGCCCCTTTCACTCCGGAATGCGCGTGGAGATCTCGCTGCACGCGGCGCTCCTGGCAAACGAAGCGACTCCCGCGCAGCTACATCAGGCGCTCGCCGACCGCTACTCGAGCGAGCCATTCGTGCAGGTAGAAGCCTTCGCAGCTCCGCCCGCGGACGAGCGCTGGCTCGACCCGCGCGCTCTCAACGACAGCAACTCGGTCCGCCTGTGGCTGCTTGCCAATCCGCTGGGGCACGTTCTCCTGGTCGCCGTGCTCGATAACCTCGGCAAAGGCGCCGCGGGCGCCGCCGTTCAGAACTTGAACCTGATGCTCGGCCTCGAGGAGACGCTCGGCCTCGCGCGGGCGGCCTGAGGCGGGCTCGTAGTGCGCCCGGAGGTGATCGGCGACTCTCGTGTGCAGGCCAGCCCACGGTGAGAAGGTTCCCGGTCCGCCTGTCAGAAGGCGTGCTGAGCGTCGGCGTGACCATTGCGCTGAGCCGCGCCTATCACTTTCGTTTCGTTGGCGACGCGGCGCCCAGCGTCCTGCAGGTACTGCTTGCTTCGCTCATCGGTGCCCTACGTGGGACGCACCATTTAAAGGTCGCGTATAGGTTACCTGCGCTCCGACATCCCTTCGAGCAGGCGGCGGAGAGCTCTCCCTTTGGCGGCCGCCCTGCGAGATGGGCATACGAAGCGTGTTGCCTTGGCCATCGGCGCTCGCCAGTGCCGCGGCCTTTGCGGTGCTGCACCCCATCGTGGCCGCGCCGCTGACGTTAACGCTCGGGTTGGTTTGCGCAAGGATGTACGAGCTCGAAGTGGCTCGTCGCTTCCGTGGTCGTGCACGCAAGCTACAACTTCTTGCTGATGCGGATCTAGCGCTCGTGTCGGTTCCATCAGCCGCGCCGCCGCGGCGTTCGCCAGTCGCCGACAAAATTGTCAGAACCTCTTGCTGGGTGGAGCTTGGCGCCACGGAGGGTCCCCGAGGCGGCGCTCAAACGCCGCACAATACACCGGTTTGTTTCGCGCTAACGTCAATTGAAGTCGTGCGCCGACAGCATGCGCAACGTCGGCGAAACGTCGAACGCGGACGCGAAACACCGCAGACACGCGCAGCAAAGCGCCACTTTTTCCGCGGATCGCTCACGGTTCACGCAGGCTAAACCTGCCCGAAACACGGCATCGACGACGAATGTCGGAGTGATGTCGCAGCAACGTCTCGTCGTCGTCGGAAATGGCATGGTCGGTCACCGCTTCCTGCAAGCGGCCGGCGAACAAGGCCTCCACAAAACGCACCGCGTTCTCGCCTTTGCGGAAGAGTCGCGTCTCGCCTACGACCGCGTGAATCTGTCGAAGTTCTTCGACGGCAGGAGCGCGGACGAACTGTGTCTCGTCGCTGACGGGGAATACGAGCGCCTCGGCGTCGAGGTGCGAACGGGCGACAGCGTGCTCGGTATCGATCTCGAACAGCGCAGGCTGACGACGAGCGGCGGAGACGAGCTCTCGTTCGACCGCTTGGTGCTGGCGACGGGCTCGCGTGCTTTCGTTCCTCCGCTGCCCGGACGCGACCTCCCAGGGTGCTTCGTCTACCGCACGATCGACGATCTCGAGGGAATTCGCGCTGCCGCACGCGGCTGCCGGCGAGGCGCAGTGATCGGCGGCGGCCTGCTAGGCCTGGAAGCTGCCAATGCCCTGCTGTCGCTCGGGCTCGAGACGCACGTGGTCGAGATGGCGCCGCGTCTCATGCCCCTGCAGATTGACGAGGTCGGGGGCGCCGTGTTGCGAGGGCGTATCGAGCAGCTGGGCGTCCGCGTACATCTCGGCGCCAATACGCGTGAGATCGTGGCCGATACCTCCGGTCGCGTGCGAGCGCTGCAGTTTGCCGACCAGAGCGAGCTGCCGGTCGACCTGGTGGTGTTCTCGGCCGGCATCCGCCCGCGCGACGAGCTCGCCCGGGCCGCGGGGCTCCTGCTGGGCGAACGCGGTGGCATTCGCATCGACGAGAGCTGCCGCACCAGTCATCCCGACGTCTTTGCCATTGGCGAGTGTGCCGTGTTCGAGGGCAAGGGTTATGGGCTCGTGGCACCGGGCTATCGCATGGCGGAAGTGGTCGCGCGGGTACTGGCCGGCGGCGATGATCGCTTCGTCGACTTCGACATGAGCACCAAGCTAAAGCTGCTTGGAATCGATGTCGGCAGCTTCGGTGATGCCTTCGCCAAGAGCGCCGGCTCCAAGGTCATCAGCCTCTTCGATAGTGTGGCTCAGACGTACAAGAAGCTGGTCGTCAGTGATGACAACCGCCGCTTGCTCGGCGGCATGCTGGTGGGTGACGCCACCTCGTATGCTGAGCTCGCGACCTACGTACAGAATGGCATCGCCCTACCGGAGCACCCAGAGACTCTGATCATGCCAGCCGGCGACGGCAGCGCGAAGAAGGGCCTCGGCATCGATCAGCTGCCGGACTCGGCAACGATTTGTTCCTGTCACAACGTTGACAAGAGCACCATTTGCAAGACCATCCGCGATCAGAAGCTCACAGCGGTGGGCGCCGTGAAGACCTGCACCAAGGCAGGCACTGGTTGCGGCTCCTGCGTCAGTCTGGTGTCTGATCTGTTGAAGGCGGAGCTGAAACGCGCCGGTATTGCCGTCAACAATCACCTGTGCGAGCACTTCCCGCACAGCCGCCAGGAGCTGCACCACCTCGTGCGTCTTCACGAGATCCGCACCTTCGACGAGCTCATCGACCGACACGGAAGCGGCGAAGGGTGCGAGATCTGCAAGCCCGCCGTCGCGTCCATCCTGGCCTCTACCTGGAACGACTACATCCTCAAACGCGAGCACGCTGGGCTGCAAGACACCAACGACCGCTATCTAGCCAACATTCAGCGCGACGGTACTTACTCCGTCGTACCACGCGTAGCTGCGGGCGAAATCACCCCGGACCAGTTGATCGCCATAGGCCAGGTCGCCAAACGCTATCGACTCTATACCAAGATCACTGGCGGTCAGCGCATCGACTTGTTCGGGGCGCGCCTGGAACAGCTTCCCGACATCTGGCGCGAGCTCGTGGCTGCGGGCTTCGAGTCGGGACACGCCTACGGCAAGGCGCTGCGTACCGTGAAGTCTTGCGTGGGCAGCACCTGGTGCCGCTATGGAGTGGGCGACTCGCTTGGTCTCGCCCTCCAGCTGGAGCACCGCTACAAGGGTCTACGAGGCCCGCATAAGATCAAGGGTGGCGTATCAGGCTGCGCGCGTGAATGCGCGGAGGCTCAGGGCAAAGACTTCGGTGTGATCGCCACCGAAGCCGGTTACAACCTGTACGTCTGCGGCAACGGCGGGATGAAGCCGCAGCACGCCGTGCTCTTGGCAGCCGATATCGATGCAGCGACCGTGGTGAGCTATCTCGACCGCTTCCTGATGTTCTACGTGCGAACGGCCGACCGTCTCCAGCGCACGGCCAGTTGGCTCGCGAATCTGGAAGGCGGCATCGATTACCTCAAGCAGGTGGTGGTCCATGACTCGCTGGGCATTGCGGCCGAGCTCGAGGCCGACATGGAGCGGGTCGTAGCCAGCTACCAGTGCGAATGGAAGACCACGCTCGAGACGCCCGGCAAGCTTGCGATGTTCCGACCGTTCGTGAACAGCGAGACACCGGATCCGAACATCGTCTTCGTCAAGGAACGAGCGCAACACCGACCCGCACACTGGAACGAGAAACAAGCGCTGGTTGACGCCGGCCGCATTCGCCTACCCGTCGTTCATGACTGAGCCAGCTTTTCAGAAAGGAAATCAACCAATGCTGAACACGATCGAGCAAGGTGCCCCGCTGACCAGCAACGCCTTGCAATGGACCGACGTCTGCAGCCTGGATGACGTGCTCGCAGGCACCGCGAGCGCCGCGCTCGTAGGCGATCACCAGATTGCACTGGTGCGCTCACGCGACGGAAAGTCGCTGTACGCCGTCTCCAATTTCGATCCTTTCAGCAAAGCGTTCGTGATCGCGCGCGGTATCGTCGGGGACCGCGCCGGGGTTCCGAAGATCGCCTCGCCCATCTACAAGCAGAGCTTCGATCTGCGGACCGGTGAATGCCTGGACGATCCGGCGGTGCGCCTAGCCAGCTTTCCAGTGCGCGTCAGCGGCGGGCGCGTGTACGTGGCCGTGGCTGCCGGGCAGCGAGCTGCATGACTGAGCGCTCGAGCGGGTCGCGATGAGCGCCACCGCGGCCCAGACCACGCTCGGCGCTGCAGAGCCAGCGGGAGGTGCCAACAAGCGCCGCCTGCCGGTGCTTCCAGTCGCCGCGTTGCTCCAAGAGCAGCAGACGCTCACCGCCGTAGAACGCTTCGCCGAGGCTCACGCCAGCGCCGATCAACCGTTGCAAGCGCGCTACTACCGCGATCTGATCCCTCTCGAGCGCCCCCGATCGGGCCAGCAGTACGCGTTCGAGGTGGATCTCGACCTGTGCACGGGATGCAAAGCCTGTGTTGCCGCCTGTCACACCTTGAACGGTCTCGACGAGCACGAGATGTGGCGTAGCGTCGGTCTGTTGCACGGCGGCACCCCACTCGCTCCCGCGCTGCAGACGGTCACCACCGCTTGCCACCACTGCGTCGAGCCGGCATGCCTGAAGGGCTGCCCGGTGCAAGCCTACGAAAAGGACCCCGTCACCGGGATCGTCAGACATCTCGATGACCAGTGCTTTGGCTGCCAGTACTGCACGCTGATGTGCCCTTATGACGCGCCCAAGTACAACAAGGCACGCGGGATCGTGCGCAAGTGCGACATGTGTAGCGACCGCCTCGAGCACGGCGAGGCACCCGGATGCGTCCAGGCCTGCCCGAACGAGGCGATCGCCATTCGCATCGTGGAGCAAGCCGCCGTGATTCAGGCGAGTGACGCCAACGGCTTCTTACCCGGCGCGCCGACGCCCGAGCACACCTTGCCAACCACGGTCTACAAGACGCAGAGGCCGATGCCGAGCAACATGCTCCCGGTCGACTTCTATTGGACCAGTCCGGAGCATTCGCACCCTCCGCTGGTGGTAATGCTCACGCTGACGCAGCTCTCCGCGGGCGCGTTTGCCGTTGGGCTGCTGGTGCAGAGACTGTCGGGAAATCCCGCCGGAAGTCCCCTGGCGCAGGCGGTGTTCGGCTGCAGCTTGGCGCTCGTGGCACTCGGCGCCAGCGTGTTCCACCTGGGCCGGCCGCAGCTGTTCTACCGCGCCTTCCTCGGCCTGCGCACCTCGTGGTTGAGTCGCGAGGCGATTGCCTTCGGCGTATTCGCCAAGCTGGCAATCGCGTATGCGGCGTTGGCCGCTGCCCCCCTGCTGCCAGCGTTTCCCTTCAAGGCCGAGCTTGCTGGCGCCGCACCCGAGCTGCAGATCGCAGCTGCCGTGACAGGTATGCTGGGTGTGTTCTGCTCCGTCATGGTCTACGTCGCGACGCGGCGGCCTCAGTGGTCCGGCACGCAGACCGGCATCAAGTTCTTCGGGACGACGCTGCTGCTCGGCGGTGCAGCGGTGCTCGCGGTGAAGTCGTTCACGAGCTCGGGCGCGGAGCAAGACGTGCCGAGTCAGGCCCTGCTCTGGCTCGTGCTGGCGGCCACGGGCATCAAGCTTGCGTACGAGGCCAGCGGCTTCCTGCACTACGACGACAAGCAGCAGACGATCGGTAAGCGCATGTCCCGCGTGATGTGGCACGACCTACGCAGGGTCACACTGCTGCGGTTCGGCGTGGCGGTTGCAGGTCTGGCCATTGCGCTGGCGTGGCTAACGGGACAGGTGCCGGTGAGCGGCTTGCGGCCTGCGGCCGTCTCCCTGTTGACCCTGCTGCTCGTTGGCGAGAGCGCCGAGCGGTACCTCTTCTTTCGCGCCGCGCCGGCTTCCCGCATGCCCGGCGGCTTGCGATGAGTGGGTTCGTATCGCGACTCGCGCGCAGGGGACGTGAGCTGCTGGTGCGTCATGACGGGCCCCTGACACGCGAGCTGTTGCTCGAGCCGGGACGCTTCGGGCTCGGACGCGTGCCGCGACGCCTCGTCGCCGATCAAACAACCAAGATCGTGTGCGGCTTCTGCTCCACCGGCTGCTCCCTGGACGTGTTGATCAAGGACGGCCAGGCCGTGGGGCTCACGCCCTCCACCGCGTATCCGGTGAACCTGGGCATGGCGTGCCCCAAGGGCTGGGAGGCGCTCACGCCGCTAGTGAGCCCCAGTCGCGGAACGACACCGCTGCTGCGCAAGGGCGAGCGCCGGGTGAAGGCCGGCTGGGAGGAGGCGACCCTCGAGATGGTTGGCCGCTTCAAGACCATCCAGGCACAGCACGGCAAGGCCTCTGTCGCGTGGCTCGGAACCGGACAGATGGTCACCGAAGAGCTTGCTCTGCTCGGCGCTCTGGCCAAGTTCGGCATGGGCATGGTGCACGGCGATGGCAACACTCGCCAGTGCATGGCAACGGCCGCCGTCGCCTACAAGCAATGTTTTGGCTTCGACGCTCCGCCCTTCACCTATGCCGACTTCGAGCAGTCCGACGTCATCGTCCTGGTAGGCTCCAACCTGTGTATCGCGCATCCGATTCTATGGGAAAGAATCTGCAAGAACCCGAACGCACCCGCCATCGTCGTCATCGATCCGCGCAAGACGGAGACAGCGATGGCGGCAACGCATCACTACGCGCTGCGACCAAAGAGCGACCTGGTGCTATTCTATGCACTGGCCCACAGCTTGATCGCGAGCGGCCGTGTGGACCGTGCGTTCGTGGACGCACACACCAGCGGCTACGCGGAGTTCGCGGCGCACGTAGCGCAGTATTCACTCGAGCATGCCGCCGAGGTCAGCGGCGTCGCACTTCCTCGGCTCGAGGAGCTGGTGCGGCTGCTGCGGGAGGGCAAGCGCGTGAGCTTCTGGTGGACGATGGGCATCAACCAAAGCCACGAGGGGGTGCGTGCCGCGCAGGCCATCATTGCGCTCGCCCTGTTGACGGGCAACATCGGGCGGCCTGGTACGGGCGCCAACTCGATCACCGGCCAGTGTAACGCCATGGGCTCGCGCCTCTTCAGCAACACGACGACCCTGCTGGGGGGGCGCGAGTTCGAGAACGCCGAGCACCGGGCGGAGGTCGCGCACGCACTGGATCTCGATGCTGACTTGATCCCGAGTGAGCCCAGCCTGGCCTACGACCAGATCATCGAGGGTATCCTCGCCGGCAAGATCCGGGGGTTGTGGGTGCTGGCGACCAACCCCGCCCACTCCTGGATCAACCAGGGGCACGTCCGCGAGGTTTTGAGTCGCCTCGAGTGCTTGGTGGTTCAGGACATGTACCACGACACCGAAACTGCGCTGTTGGCGGACATCTACCTACCCGCAGCGGGATGGGGCGAAAAGGAGGGCACCTTCATCAACTCCGAGCGGCGCATCGGGCTCGTGAAGCGAGTCTGCCGCGCACCCGGGCTTGCTCTCGCCGATTTCAGCATCTTCAAGCTCGTCGCCGAAGCTTGGGGCTGTGGCGACCTGTTTCACGCCTGGTCGAGCCCGGAAGCCGTTTTCCGGATCCTGCAGCGCTTGAGCCGCGGCCGCCCCTGCGACTTCACTGGGATCGAGGACTACGTCGCTCTCGACCGCGAGGGCGGGGTACAATGGCCCTTTCCAGCGGGCGCCGAGCACACGGAGACGGAGCGACGCCTGTTTGCGGACGGCAGATTCTTCACCGCGGATGGCAAGGCCCAGCTGCTGTTCGCGGAGCCGCGACCACTGCCGGAACCTACCAGTGCTCGCTATCCGCTTTTACTGCTCACCGGCCGCGGCAGCTCCAGCCAGTGGCACACGCAAACCCGCACCAAGCGCTCCGCCGTGCTGCGCAAGCTGGCTCCGAGCGAGGTCTATGTAGAGCTCTCGCCCGTCGACGCCCGGCGACTCGACATCGAAGCCGACGAGACGGTAGCTGTGAGCTCGCAGCGCGCGACCATCTACGCGCGGGCCTTCGTGACCAACTCCGTCGCACCTGGCCAGGTCTTCATTCCCATGCACTACGAGACGATGAATCGCCTCACGTTTGCCGCCTTCGACCCCTACTCGCGGCAGCCCGCTTACAAGGCTTGCGCCGTCCGCGTCAGCAAATTGGAAGCAGGCCCTCCGCTACCAGCGTGAAGAGAGCGTCCGAGCATGCCAGGCCCAGCTCGCGGGGAGGGCCGGGCCTGTACCATGCCTCTGGCTGAGCTCACTCACACCATCAACGTGGTCGTGCCGCGCACGAACTGCGCCAGATTCGTGCGGCGAGCTTCGCTGCTTGCCGGTTGGTGCTGGGCACAATCCATGCGGATGCGCCCGGTGGCGATCGGTTCGTCGCGGATCGTGCAGTGATGGGAGGGTTCGTCTCCCCCCTGTGAGTTGACGTTGAAGTGGTGACACAGCACGCACGTGCGCTGCATCGGGATCTCCCCCCGCTCCACGAGGGCTCCAATCACCTTGATCAGGCCTGCGAGAAAGGCCTCCTGCTCTGCGGGTGTCAGCGCGCCAATGGCCACCAGCATGAAGTCGGGCCAGGCTGCGGCGCGCTCGGCTTCCGTCAACCCCGTCTCCGTGAGCTCGAGAGCTACCGCTCGCGCATCATCGGCCGCTCGCGTCTTGCGGACCAAACCCTTGTCCACGAGAGCACGAACCGAGTCACTGGCAGTCGGCGCGCTGATGGCGAGCTGCTCGGCGACCTGAGTCAAACGCAGCGCAGGAACACCCCGTGCACGTAACAACGCCAGGATTTGGCCCTGGGTGGGGGTCAAGCGGCGCTCGCCCGCCCCCGCCCAGGCGTGGCTCTTCATGGCCATAGCGAGCTTGTTGAGCGCTCCGGCGACACGGCTCGCCACGGACTCTGACCTCGGGTCGACGACCCTGGCAACAGAAACACAAACCTCGTTGATCGACATTCCGTTTCCCCATGTGACGTCAGCGGGGGGGGTTCCCGTACGTTCTGCACACCCCCAGCCCTTTCCTGGAAGCGTGCACCCACTGACAGATGATCTGACGCCATCCTGTTAGCCCGGGGAAGCAACGGACGTCAACGCCCGGAAGGAGTGGTCAGCTGATGCCGTCAACCCGAAGAATCCAGCACAAAGTTCAGCTCCGGCACGCGCTTCAACTCGATTGAATCGGCAACACGCGTGCGCAAAAACACTGCGGCGCGACTCAGCGCTCGGTCCAGCTCGGCGCGAGGCACGGGCGAGGCCTCGACGAGGCAATGTACGCGGGCATGCCGGTAGTCGGGCGAAAGCGTCACGGCGAAAGGACGCACGCTTTCCAGGCGCCGATCAGTCAGCTCGTCCGCGAAGACAGTCTTGAGCTCTTCGAGGAGCAGCTGCTCGAGTCTCAGCAGCCGATGCCCCTCGCCGGCACGATTGGTGCGTCGGGTCATGCTTCCCTATTTCTGGTACCTGACTTTCCAGTCCTCGTAGGGCATTCCATAGACTGCCTCGCGCGCGTCGCCGTCGGGCATGTCCACCCCGCGCTCCGCTGCTGCCGCGCGATACCACTTCGCGAGGCAGTTGCGACAAAACCCCGCCAAATTCATCAACGCAAGGTTTTGCACCTCCGTCCGTTCTCGCAAATGCTGCACGAGTCGACGGAAGGCCGCCGCCTCGAGCTCCGTGCGTGTTCGCTCATCCATGTCAGCCAGGATAGCTGGACCGCGCCCGCCGGTGCATCCGCGACGACCGGTACCGTGAAGCGCGACGCACTGAGGGGAGGCCGAGCAGAGCGAAAATGCGCGCTGCCTCAATTCGCGCGATCGAGCCGGCCGAGCAGCCGCGGCAGATTGTGCCACCGGTTTGGGGACTCGAGCGCGCTGGGCTATAGTCGTAACTTCTGCTCGACTTCACGGCAACCGGCTGAAGCTCTCGCACGTGTCGACGCGTACTCCCGATTGAAAACGCACGACGAGCCCAGCGAAGCTCAACGTCTGAAAATTTTACTATCGAGCGGCTAGCCCGCGATGGAGGAGACAGATGAACGTACTTGCGAAAGCTTCGGGTCTGGCGCTTTTCGCCTTGATTCCGCTGGCAAGCGCTTGCGGGGACGATGACGCGGACAACGGCGACGGGAACGTTGGCGGCTCGGGCGGCG